>JAHFAB010000040.1 GCA_023250795.1 Bacteriovoracaceae bacterium | reverse complement strand
GTGGGATGAGACTCATTTCTGCTCGGTATTTTAGAGCCACTTTTTCAGCTTGTGCGGGAGGAGAGAGGAGAGCCACTTTTGTGAGTGCGTCGGCGGTCATGCAGTGATCTGCTCTTACGACTGCGGTCATCAGAGAAGCCAAGGATTTTCTCTTTTGAATGTCGATATAAGGGGACTGTTTGGTTTTTAGAATTATAGAAGAAGTTGCGAGAGACTGATTTTTGAGTTGGGTTAGATGTAGAGTGGATTTGCCTGAGCGAATACCTATGCAGAGTTCTTCATTTCCAAAAACTCGAAGATCGCCTCCAGAGTTAATGCATCCACAGATAGATCTGGAGACACGTTTGGAGACATGCTTTTTTAGTATTTCTGTCGCAAAATCTACGGCGTAGCCTTTTGCAATTCCACCGAGGTCGATTTTGACAGGAAGAATTATTCTTACATTTAGACCTTTGAGTTCAAATCCGGGATGATCGAGGTGATGCCAATGGTTAAATTTGCTTTTTTCTTTATATTTTGAATTTTCCGGCAAAAAACCCCAAGCCATGAGGGGTTTTGCTATGGCGACGTTAAACTGTCCATGAGTGAGCGTTTGAAGTTCTAAAGCAAACTTTAAAACGTTTTTCGTGTGCTGACTGATCTTCATCCATTTTCCCACAGCCAGACGGTTCATTCGAGAAAGTTCGCTTTTAGGATCATGAAAGCTCATGAGACTGGAAATTTTTTCAATGGCATCAAAAGTTTTTTCTCCACATTTTTCTAGAGTTTTTGTAGGGGCGCCCCAGAGAGAAATCTCTACAAAAGTCCCCAAAAGTGGGCGTGAGCGTTTATAAACGTTCTTTGATGGTTTCATAAGTCTGCAGCAATCTCCTCACTCCTCCCGTGATATGAGAAGAAGAGAGCGTGGCTCCGCTGATATTGACAATATCTTTGTTGAGTTTAAGAGTTGCGGTGGCGTCTTTTCCGATAAACTGTTTTCTCCAGTCCTCTTGTCTGACTTGATAGCCATAGGTCTCACGATATTCTAAGATTTCAATATTTTTGACCTGTTTTTTTGAAGTGATCCCTACGGCGTATGTGATAAATTCATGCTTTCCCAAGGCTTGATCGACAAGGATGACGTTTCCAATTGCGTTTACCCATGCAACCACTGAGGTGTTTCTGACTCGTTCGTTTGATTTTTCTTCAATGGTCTGAATATCATTTTTGGATAGCTCTAATATTTTTCTCACAAATTTTTCTCCAGGGAAAATAGCTTGGAGGGCTTGGTCTTCTGTGAGGTACACCTGACTGTATGCGACGAGAGGGATTGCGCTGGTTGTGAGTAAAAAGCCAAATCCAGTTTTTGATATTCGAGGTGCCATTATTAAAGGTTAATTCCGAATTTCAATCTAATTTCCAGCTTCTCATGTTGTCCTAAATGTTTTGTAGCATCGGCAATCTCAATCCCATTTGCATCTTTTCCAAGATTTTGTGGGCTTCCTACAATTTGGGGGAGGAGAGTCAGCGTCGCCCACCAAGACTGAGTTCCATAGTGCACATTAGGGCCTAGAAAAAAAGCGGAGTGTTCCTGGTGCCCTAGATCCATGTTAGGATATTCTCTGTGATTTCTAAACTCAAGCCCCAGCGACCAGTTTTCTCTAAAACGATAAGAGCTTCCCATAGTCCACTCAAACCAAAGTTCTTTTGCTCCCCCACCTTCCCACTCGGGCTCAAGCATCAAATTGGAAGCAAAAATCAGCTGGTCATCGAAAAAATTCTTTTGTGCGATCAGACGAAATTCAACTGATTTTTCGGTTTTGCTTTCTCCTGTCATGTGGTCACGAATACTCATTTCTGGTTCAAAGTAGACTGTTAGTCCTAAGGCATCAGTGTAGGGGCTCAAAAGGCGATACTTAAACTCGAGAGAAACGCAATTGATGTCATAACTGGAAAGATTAGGGAGGTTTGTACTGACGTCTTCCGGATTGTATACGTCGGTGAGAGTGAGATAACCTGACTTCAAATACAGTGCACCGCTTAACCGATCAGTAATTCCATATTCGATTTCATCTTTCAGATCTAAAGAAAAATAGGAGCCGCGTGCTTTCCCACTTCGTGCAGTCTGATGTTGTTCAAACTCCCACTGGCCTTTTGGGAGAGAGTCAGTGGTATAAAGATAACCAAAGGAAGACTCGTCAGCAAAAGAGGTGTTTTGTGTGAAAAGAGTCATTGTAGAGGCAAACAGCATAGTTACAAAAAGTTTAACAGATTTTGTTTTTGTCATAATTGAGACTCAGTCTCATTTTTATTCAGCCCTGTAAAGTCTTTTTTGTAATTTATTTTGGAGAGTGCTAGGGTCCTGCTATGGCTGCACTTGAAACTCTACCCTGTGGGCGGATTTTATCCAAAACCTCAAAAATGGGAGAGGGTGGAAAAAAGTCCCGTAAAATAGAAGGTACCCTCAGTACCCTCAGTACCCTCAGTACAATGATGGGTAGGCTTCATGCTTTTGTGGCTCAAAAAAAATTGAATCATAGCGAAGCACGAGAAAAAATCCTAGAAACAATAGTGAGCGAAGTGCGGCATTTTAGTCCGCAAGATCTTTTGGGGCATCTGCAGAAAAGACATCCAGAAGTGGGTAAAGCAACTCTTTATCGCAATCTTCCCATACTGGTCGAGAGCGGAATTATCCAAGAGGGGCCGATGGATTCTGAGGGACAGACTCTTTATGAGCTGTCTTCGGAAGCTGATCATCACGATCATATTGTGTGTAAGGACTGTAAAAGAATCTTCGAATTTCATGACCACTCCATCGAGAAAAAACAAGAACATGTTTCCAAGAAACTGGGTTTTACGGTGCAAGATCATCGGCATGTGATCTATGCGTCGTGTGACTATTTTGATAAATGGAAAAGGAATTGTTTGACTAGAAGTTAATCCCGCACAAAAAATCTTCCGCGAGTGTTTCCCCGGGGTTTGAGTCTGGGGTGATTACTTAGATCGTATTGGGCTTGGCGCATAGAAACCCATCCATCAAAAAAACCTCGGTATTCAGCGACTGTGAGTCTTTGATGTTTTTTTAGAAAAGCGTTAATTATATAATGACGAGTTTTAGCGGGGATTAATGTTTTTTTGTTTGATTTAGCCTTATTGAAAAACAGATCTGTTCCAAAATAGCCCCGGTTTAGAAAAGATTTATTTGATTTGACTACGTCCTCTCGCATTCTCTCACTGGCAAAACCATAGGTTCCTATGAAGAATAGTTCATGATTTGCATTTTGTATTCCAGTCATTACGCATTTTGACCAATTTTTAAAAAGGCTGAGTTCTGTTTTACTAAATTTTATGAAGAACTTCATTTGGTCTAAGAGGACTCCCATCACTGCAGGCCAGGGAGTTTTGATGAGTTCTGCATTGAAATCAAGTGGAGAAATTTCCAGCCAATTTTTTTCGAAATATTGGATGAGTATCTCTGCGAGTCTTGCATCAAAACGGCACCATTGACTCCAGAGTGAGATTTCATGAAGAGGGATTTCCTGTTTTGAAAACTGTAAGAGAGAGTAGGCTTTGAGTAGGTCTTCTTCACTGGGTATCTTTTCCAATCCCTTCATAGTTGGTCTCTGATATCGTCCAGAAAGTCTAGGGCGGTTTCTGAACCAGGAATTCTCCTTTTTTTTAATGATTCGATATGTGTCTCAACTTTGGTGATATCTACTCCATTTTTTATGAGAGCTTTGGCATGAGGCACATCTTTTTGTCTATGAGCAAAACATTTCATGATGAGCATCTCTTCTTTGCCAAGTGCTAAGGCATTTAGTTTTGTTCCTTGAAAAACACTGATCAATCGATTTCCATAGTCAGAGGGAAGGGTGAAAGCAAAAGTAGAGTAATAGGTATTGAGCCAATCCGGGGCGAGATTTTGTTCTTTAGCAATTTGTTTAATGAGAGGGTCCAGCTTTGCGAGCTCAATTCCTCGGGGAATGGCATCTATATCAGAAGTGCCTAGTTTAAAACCATGTGCCAGAATCATTGCACTTCCACCTCCGACAATCAGTGTGATGGGTTCGTGAAGAAGTTCATCGAGTCGTTTGAAAGCCTGAAGCATGGATTCTTTGATGAGCGTTTGCATTTTTTATTTCCCTGATTTTAATTATAACGAAAAAATTTATATTTCGCAATAAATTAATTAACTTAATAAAATTATAAAGTTATATTATATTTACTAATTATAAATGTTTCTGATTAAAAAGTGGGATGACTATCGCCTCTAACTTCACTTTTTGCGAAGTTCAAATGGGGAGTTTATCAAAAAGAAAGAGTATAAATAAAATAAGCTGACGCATGCATTCTAAAATATGTTAAAATATTTTGCGTTGAGAAATACTCAGCTTAATATTGGAGATTAAAAAATGATTCAAGAACATAGGCGCGTAACTGGACTTTCAGGAAATGAGATTTATTGCTTGGCTAAGCTCGGGATGAAACCCGGACAGCTCTGCATAGGAAACAGTGTCGTTGCAATTGGTTTAGCGGGGGGTATTGGAGCTGGGCTTTCTACTCTGGGTGGCGGCGAGGTTTCTGAGGTTACGCGGCTTGTTCATGAGGGCCGAACCAATGCTTATAATCGTATGATGACTGAGGCTAGACATTATGGTGGAGTGGGTTTGGCCGGAGTTTCCTTTGATATGATCAACCATGGGGGAAACTTAGAGTTTATTACCATTGGCTCGACAGTTCACTCCGATTCTGTCACAAGTGGCAGCGATCAGTTACGGTTTTCGACCTCCGCTGATGTACAGCAGCTCTATTGTCAGATTGATTCTGGATTTCGGCCCCTTCATTTTGTTTTTGGAAATGTGGCTTATTCAATTGGTATAGGCGGAAATCTCTTAGGAGCTTTTAAAAGACTCATCCGAGGGGAAGTTCCAGAATATTCAAAAATTTTTGATGACACCAGACACCTCGCGCTCAATCGAATCAAATATGAAGCGAAAAAATATGGTGCTAATGCGGTAATTGGGATTCAGACCACCATTTCTCCGCTCATGGGATCACAGGAAATGATGATGGTGGGTACAGCATCGAAGCATCCTGTTTTGAGCTCCTACGCCAATGAGCCCGTGACCAGCGACATGACCAACGAAGAAATGTGGAATATGGTCCATCTCGGATATTTACCGATCAGGCTTGTAATGGGAGTTTCAGTTTATTCTCTGGGTATAAAGGGTGGAGTTTTCTCAGCTCTTAAGAGTCTCGTGGGCGGAGAAGTCGAAGGATTGACCGAACTTCTTTACGAGGCTCGCGAGAAGGCCCTGTCACGAATACAAGAAGACGCAGCGAGTTGTGGGGCAGACGAAGTGGTGGGTGTGAAGACACGAGTCTATGATCTAGGCGGTGGCTTAGTGGAGTTCATGGCCATTGGAACAGCTGTAAAAAAAATCGCAGGGGTAAAAACTAATTCAGACACTCTGCCCCCACAGGCCATCATGCAGGATCGAGAAACCTTTGTGGACACCTCGGAGGGAGGTGAACTCAATATAGGTAAAACAAGTGCAGTCGGGGCTCGTCTTTTACAGCAAGGTCCGTTGACCCTGATTATTATAATTCTTGCTATAGCTTATTATTTTATTAGTTTTATTTGGCATTTCTGACGAAGATGAACTCAAAGCTCAAAGGATTTAGTTGGATTTTTTCTGCTATTCTTTTGAGTGGTGTTCTTGCATTAGGGTTGCCGTTTTTTGTAAAGCGCATTCCCTGGTCTGTGGAGAAAAAAATTTCTTTTTGGGTGGGAGGACTTCCAGACGCGATTCTCTGTGAGGGGCAGCGCAACCCAGAAAGTCTGGTTTCTTTTCAAAAAATCATTCAAAGGCTTTTTCCGATAAATGAAGAAGACAAAACATTTCCAATTACAGTCGAGGTCGTTTCTGGAGATACCGTCAATGCTTTCGCCACTTTTGGCGGGCATATCTACGTGTACGACGGTCTTATCAAAAAAGCGGGGTCAGCAGAGGAAGTGGCAGGTGTTCTAGCTCATGAGATTGAACATGTGAAGCGTCGCCATGTGCTGCAAGGAGTATTTGTCAGGCTCATCACAGTGGAGGCATTCAAGTTTGGTTTTTCAGGAGGAGGCCAAATGGGGCCTGAATTAGCACATCTTCTTTTAAACATGAAGTTTACTCGTGAGCAGGAAAAAGAAGCAGATCAGGGTGGGCTACAGCGTTTGCAATTAGCTCATATTGATGTCTTGGGTTATCAGCATTTTTTCGAGCGTTTTGTGGGAGAAACTTCTTTGCCAGCTATTTTATCAGATCATCCATCTAGTTATAGTCGGGCTCAGCTTGTCAAAAAATATCTGGGTTCCCCCACACAGCCTATTTTGGATAGCAGAGGCTGGGCGCTTGTGAAAAAGATTTGCGAATGAGAGGCATGTTTTCACATAAACAACAAATTACATCCCAAGAACTGCGAAGTCAGTGTCACTTCTTGAGAGGTGAGATACGGCCTGAGTTTATATCGAGCAAATAGAGCTAAAACCCATTTTGCATTTTGAAGAGAGGGTTTATCAGTATAAATTTTTAAAATCCTATTTTTTGCAAGTTCCAAAATCTCTGTAAAAGGTTCTGGATTTGTTTCTATTGTTCCTAAACTCTTGATCTCGGGATGAGAAAAAAGAGCACCCAGTATTTTTCCGATTTCAGAAAGCTCTGTTTGATCTCTAAGGCTTTGAATTTCAGTTAATAACGGAGTGGGTCTTCCTAAGTAATGCGAAGCAAGGAGCTGTGTGATCCAGAGAGACGTCTCTGGATTGAGGTACCCTGATTCTCCTCCTGTGTTGAGTTCAATTACTTTATATTCGCCATTTTCTGTGACAAAGATATCCATTCCAAAAGAGAGTTTGCGGTACTTAATGGGTAGGAGATCTACTACTTTCTGTGCGGTCAGTTCTGCTTTTTCGAGATGTTCTTGAGAAAAACTGAGCGCATCTTCCCATCGGTTGACAGAGGCACCTTGGAGGACTTTTCCTTCAACAATGTGGATTCGATATTCTTCTATCAGTTTTTTAGGTCCCTTGGATGTTTGAATGGTGCTCCCATACCGGGGTTTCATCTTTTCCTGCACAATGACGGACTCTGGATTTTTTAGGACCTCTTCTAAAACTCTGCCTTCATAATCGGGTGTTTCTTTGAACTGTAGATGAAGAGAATCTGTACTTTGGGTTTCACGAAAAAACTCATTCATTCTGGGGAGTACGTTTTTTAGATACCTTTCATAGACACCTGCGAAATCCATTTTTTCATCCGGGAAAGTTCCTACTGAATTAAAACCTTGAACGGGTTTGAGAAAAAATCCGTTGGGATATCGAATTTTGAGCAGGAGTGCCCATTGAGCTAGTGTTGGAGGTGGACCTTCGAGGGATCTTAGAACTTCTCCTAGGTTTTCTGTTCGAGGGTAATATTCTGGAGCGTATTTCATTAATAATTTGGATTCTTCCCACTTATTGTCTTCGAGTTCTTTGAAATAACCGAGATTTTCTGTCACTGGATTTCTAGTGCCCTGAAACAAATCCATGTATTTCAAGCTCGGGTGCCAGACGATACCGTCCACTTTGATTGGACCATTTTTTACATCTTCAGTATATAAAACTTTAGATCCATGCAAGAATTCGTCGACTACTTGCTGAGCGGGCCCGGGATTGGCGCCTTCTATGATTCGATAAAATGAGACATCAGAACTAAAACTGAAACTTTGAAATAAAAACCCTAAAAAAACTCCCCAATACTGGATCTTGCCCCGCCACATCCCCATATCCCCCCGGTTATAAAGACTCTCTCTTCTGTTCCCCAACAGAGAAGAAGTGAACGCGTTATAATCATAAAAAAACTTTCTTGTGTAGCGTTAATTTATAAAATGCAGCGCATTAATTAATGCTATGTATTAAATGATGCGTTGCGCGTATTTGATGTGCGTTGCATTAGACTGGGGTGTCAATAAAATCTTTTTTCTTATTTTTAAGTGCTGTATGTACGAAAAGTAGTAATGCGGTTCTATGCGTTAATACTCTGTCTGTTCTCAAGTTTTGTAGTTCATCCGACATTTGCGGAAGACTCTGAAATACTGAAGGGCCTAAAGTCTGAGGACGTTCAAACTCGCATAGAAACGATGCACCTGGCTCGAAAAATCAGTCGTCCTTTAGAACAACCAGAAATAGAGAAGCTATTAGAAATTATATTAGAACATTCGGACTACGAAGAAAAAGAAACCGCTCTGGAAACTTTCACTATTTTTCAAACACCTAAAAATATTTCACCCATGATTGTGACTCAGCTTTTAAAAAAGGCGCTTCATGAGTAACCATCTCCCAATGATTTCTGGGCAGCTTTTGCACTTGGAAGTTTAGGTGCTACGGCTAAAGATGCTCTGCCAGAACTCAAGAAGGCACTTTCTGATCCAGATGTCGCTGATATAGCAGCTCGGGCGATTAATCATATTGAACGTCCCAAAGAAATTCTAAAAAATTGGCCCACACCAGGAAATCAGACCTCTCTCTGCGATAGCTTAAAAATAATCCTTCAAAACAAAAGCTGGCAAGGACTCCAGTCATATCACCATGAATGGGCCTCCACCGGCTATAGCTGGGATGTCGCTATCAGCTCTTTGAAGCTTTTGCTTCTCAGCAAAACCCAGGGCGTACTTCAAAAGGAAAATAGCTCTGTTTGTATTCCTGCCCAACCCCATAGCCAAATTGAGGAGTTTGCCGCTTCAATCTTACATCTAATGCAACAAAGTGCTCTGGAAAGTAATCCCGAATACTCATCCACAGATCTCTATGCCAAAAGCATTTCGCCTCAATTTGATGAGATTGACCCAACAAAAAGACAAGGCCGCTGAGTTGGCTCAATCCCTCGCAAAAGATGTCTCTCAGATGAAAGCATGGGGGCTCATCAAGGGTTCTGCTCTGAACACATTTGCCTATGGGGTCATGATGGCTGCACTGGGTTCAAAAGCTCCTCCTGAACTTTTGCAAAACCTAAAGAGTTGGGTCGATCGTTTTTCTGATCCTTATGTCACGGCATCCCTCAAACTTTTAGAAAGAGATCCTGAGGTATCTGCCGAAGAAAAAACAAAGGCTAACGAATTGAAAAGAAAATTAAGAGAAGCACTCCCAAAACTCGTCAGTGAAAATGGACTCGAACTACTCCAAGGAGGTAAGGATTTTACTCACTCAGGATATCCCTCATCACCCGCCTATAACTATCCTTTGTACGGTTTGGCACTTCTCCCTCTTCTCGAGGAAGGGGACTCCTGTTACCAGTCCAAGTTCAAGAACGAGTTTGGTATTCTACAGATGACTCAGTAATTGAGGCCTTAGGTTTAACCTGAGAAAATAAAAAAAATCGGCTTGCTCATGTCAAATTTTAAAGTACTGAGCCAACAGCCTGTTTTCTCGTCCACATGTTCACACTGCCACTGGGCGTGCTGTAAAGTGTCGCGTTGGTTTTTAGCGGTAACGAAGTGGGGTGCGTGCGCTGGTGGGGTTTAGTTCTCCAGCGGAGTAGAATTGCCCTGCACTGCAAGACTCTCCGGAGAACTAGCGATTACTTTATTTTGATCGGACTGGGTGCTTTTATTTTTTCTCTTCTTGTTTCTGTAAAATATTTTAGTCAGGTCGATTTTTGTTGACAGAAAACCGAAGAAATCAGCTCCCATGGCTGAGACTCACGTTTAAAAGACCCTATAGGTGCGCAATCCATTGGGTTGCCTCAGTAAAAACACTCCGTGTACCAGCCGAAGACCTTTCTTTATAACGACACTGAAATTGGATTCTCTTGCGTTTAAAAGGGGTAGGTTTTTTCATGTTACAGGTGTCAAAGAAAAGGAGCATTTTATGCAAAATCTAAAAGAACTGAACAATTCTGAACTCGTTTCTCGAACGAAAACTCTTGTCTTAAAAGAAAGGGAAACCACGAATGAGATCTTGTGGTGTTTGCGGATGATTCAACAGAGAATGGTT
>JAHFAB010000039.1 GCA_023250795.1 Bacteriovoracaceae bacterium | reverse complement strand
GTACTTCTTGAACCAAAGGAGTTTCAAAATCTGGAAAAATTTTCAGGATGTAGTTGGGTTGAGCGTATTCGATCCATGGATTTTTCTGAAGTTCAGTGATGATATCTTGGACCCTGAAATTTTCGTTAAACAAGAGCTGTTCATAGCCCAAAGCTACGGTATTTATATTTATTATACCCAGTTGTTCATATACTTTGTTAATCTGAGCTCTTGCCCTGGGGGTACCAGACTTATACTTGGCGTTATATTTTACAAGAACTTCTCCTTGTCTATAATCACTCGCCCAAGCAAATTGAGAACAGAAAACCCCCACCCACAAAATCCATTTTGAATTCATGATTTCCCCCTTCCATCCATTGGAAGAGATGAGTGTAACCTGGAATATTAGGTTTGGGAAGGGCGGGAAATTTTTTATTCTTTATTGCATTTTTCAATAAAAGTAGAAATTAGCTCAGTCCCGTCGCCTTGACCACCGAAATCAGTCATCACTAGAACCACGTCTGAACTCTTATCATATCTAAGCCAGTCATTGACTTCGTCTGCATTGTCCGCTGCATAAAGTTCTTTCAATTTTTCTTCTGAATTGAACACTTCGTCATTGTGGTAGATTTCTATAGTTTCACCATAACGAATAGCCAATAAACCCGCATCCCCACGCATGAAATTACCATTGGACCCGTTTTGGAAACTTTTTAAGATAGCTGGGACATCAGAACTCTTTCCCCGATAGCAAATGGGACTATACTCACGTAGATCTCGATCATCAGTGATATTAAACCACATTTTGTCTGACACAACCTGATTAGCTGCCTCAATACGCTTAACAAGAATATCCCAATAGAGTTTAGCGTTCTTTCCTACCTGGATTTTTTCAGGTAATTCTACATTTTCAGGTAATTCTGCAGGATGAAGAGATATAAGCTTCTTATTAAGAGCTTTGAGGTTCACTTTTTTAAATTTTTCAAGTCTCTTAACATAATATGTACCCTTCAGCTTAAACTCCAGTTTTGTTTCCTGAGCAGAATGAGCTATCTGAGAAACAAAGGCCAAAAAAACCACCAAACCTAAAACTTTTTTCATACGAACCTCCAGAAGTAATGCGGGTAGCATAATCAGTATATAAATGCAAATTTGAGCCTTTCCTAAAAAGGCTACTAAAACTCAGCATGATTCACATGAATAAGAGCTGTGGACAGTAACTTTGTCCACACTTTGTGGTTATTTTATTTGCGCATTGCGTTGCGCCAAGGTATAAGTCCCCGATGCGTTCTACGACAGATATAGATAAAACAAACGACTTTCGTCTCTATCTACAGACTGAATTTTTGAGACGGTCTAGTATAAATCCACTTTATTCTATTCGTGCCTTTGCACGTCTGCTTGGGACCGATTTTTCGGCTTTGGCTAAGATCCTGAGTGGTAAGCGAAAAATAGGCCCCATTACTATTCGTAAGCTGGGACCACGTGTAGGGCTTAGACCTGATCAGATCTCGGTGTTTACAGACAAAATCAAGAACCCACAGCAAATGGGGTTAGGGGCTGAAGTTGATCAGCCTGAATATCAGCAGTTGACCTTAGATTCATTTCAAATCATTTCTGACTGGTACCACTATGCAATTCTAGAATTAATGAGGGTTGATGATTTTAAGCCTGACTTCTTATCTATTGGTAGAAAACTTGGGATCTCAACAACCAAAGTCTGTGTGGCACTAGAAAGAATGAAAAGAGTTGGAATTCTAGCTGTTTCTCCAGAGGGAAAAAGGACCGATCGTTCTAGTGGTAGATCTAGCACAATTGGAGATCATTTTACGACAAGTGCATTTCGGAATCTCCAGCGTCAGATCCTTGAAAAAGCAATAATAGCTCTCGAAGAAATTCCATTTGAACTGAGGGACCAAACCTCTATGACGATGGCGATTGACTCCACAAAACTCCCGATAGCCAGAGAACAAATTAAGATCTTTCGTCGAAAACTCTCTACTTTTCTCAGTAGGGGTGAAAAACGAGATGCGGTTTACCATCTCAGTATTTCACTCTATCCAGTAACCCGATCTGTAACTCGAATTGAAAGGAAAAAAATATGAAAAAATATAAATTATGGAGCATGCTTTGCATTAGCTTAATTTCACTGCTGTATATGCCAACTTCTTCTGCTGACACAAAAGAAACACCTCAATATCCACTTTTTGAAAGAGAAGGGCATGGAGGTGAGAAAATAACCGGTGATTTCATAATCAGAGCACGAAATGTTCTTGAGAGAATTAAAAAAATAGAACCACGTGGTCCAATGTATTTTCTAAAACTCTCAGAAGTGTTAAGTGAAGGCGTTGGGGTCTTTGCAGTAAAAGTCCTAATAGATCCAAAGACTGGAAAACCAGTTGATGAAAACATATATCATGAGGCTTATTCAGTACCAGGCCTTATCCAAATCAAAAAATCGCTTTGGGAAGAATTATTGATAAAAAATCATAATATCGACTATTTGATAGCACATGAAATTTTCAGGTGTGTAGTAGACAATACCGGTGGCTTCAATGATATTGGCTATCGCATTACACTCATTGAACTCAATTTGGATTGTTCTACTGGTTTTACTACCTGTAACCCTGTGCCTCCATGTGATGATCCAGTCAAAAATGTGGAGTTTGATCGCAGGAGTGAAGGAGTAAGAGGCTATGGATATGTGGAGGATCAACGCCAAGCTTATTTGTCACAGAAGAAGGGAAGAGTGGCTTCTTCCATACTGAACCGTGTGGGATCCAATTATTACCTAGTCACAGCTTGGAAGAGATTCATTGAACCACCCTGTGGAGACGACGACCCGATTGTCGTTGTAACTACTGAAATCTGGGCAGCAGAGTGGACAGCTAGCTCCTTTCATGAAGCATACCGAAAAGTCTCTGTTCGAGATCTTCGCAATCAATATTTTGCAGATTATAATAAGCACTTCCCAGGGGAATGCCCACCTCCACTTTGTGATGAACCAAGAAAATAATAAACGTTTTGGTAAATTGCCTGATAAAAATTCCTGATGATTTTGAAAAAAATATTGGGAAATACGATATATAAGAGTCATTGGTACTAATAGATCTTGGCTGTTCCGCCCAGTTTTCTGTGCTAGAATGAAAATTCATGGGACTCAAACAGGCGATTTTACAAATTCATTCTTTATTAGAGACAGCTGGAATTGATCATGCCTTGATTGGAGGATTTGCCTTAGCTGCACGTGGAATTAATAGGTCTACTGGAGACATTGATCTATTGGTTGATGAAGAATGCAAAGAAATTTTGATTTCATGTTTAAATAAGGCTGGCTACTCCATTGAAATAGAAACTCCTGAGGTCTTACACTTCAAAGGACCTGTACAATTAGATGTCCTTCTTGCAAGAAGACACATTTCTAAAAAAATGTTAGCTCGCGCAAAAAATACATCTTTTTTGAATGTAAAATGCCTAGGCCCAGAAGATCTCATTGGACTTAAGATACAAGCCTACTGCAATGACCCCAGAAGAGAGTTACAGGATAAAGCTGACATCCAATATTTGTTTAATAAATATCCTGAATTAGACTTAAAACAAATCAAAGAATATGCAGATCTCTTTCAGCAATGGGGTGAAATTCGAAAAATTTTAGGAATTAAACCATGACCTTCTTAGAATATCTTGATTTTCTCGAAGATTATTGGGAAATATTTGGCCCTCCCCCAAAAAAACAACACATAGAATACACGAATGTAAAGCTTTGAAGGGCCATCCAAGCTCGGGTCCAATCTATCTCTGGATAATCTTCCCCATTAGGGCATTTTATCTGGATAAAATACCCTGCTAAACCTTTTTATCCAAACTCATCATCTATGAGAACAAATCGTTTGAGTGTTTCGTCGTAAGCAAAAACATCTGCAGATGCGATATCAAACCACCAGCCATGGAGCCTGAGTTTACCGTTTTCGATCCGCTCTCTCACAACAGAATAACTTTTGAGATGCTCCATCTGTTCAATAACGTTCAGCTGGGAGAGTTCATTGTGCTTAGAAAGGAGAGGGTTCATTCTTGTGCCGCTCTCTAACTTTTGCATGGCAGTTTCACCATGCCTAAGCCACGATTTCAAGTGGGGTGCAGCTACATTCTGCCTCCCATTACAGATGGCAAGCATTGCACCACATTCTGAATGGCCACAAATCACAATGTCTGGCACGTTGAGATTGAGAAGAGAAAACTCAATGGCTGCAATTTCTGACTCGTCACTGACTGAAACCCCATCCTCTCCACAAATCGGAATCAGATTGCCCACATTACGCAAAACAAAGAGGTCACCCGGGTCTGTAGAAGCAAAAAGATTGGGAACAACGCGGCTATCAGAACAGGCCACAAAAAGAGTATCGGGCGTTTGACCTAGTGCAAGCTTGGCGAATTTTTCTCTAAATCCTGGAAGTAATTTTTTTCGAAATTCAACTATGCCCTTGATTAATTTTTTCATATATTACCTACACTCCGTCATACCACTATAATGGGATAAATTAGATATAAAATTAGGTTCTTCATTAACCCGTGGGCGTGACAGCTCATACGATCACCACTCACGGCTTACTTTCACAGGGCATATTTGTAGGGTGTGTTTAAAAAAATATCAGTTTTTAATTTTATATTTTTGTAATAAAAAGCAGTTTTTTAGTTGTTTTTTATAGAATATTTGGTATGAACTCAACTCAATCAACTTGTAAATACGAGGATAATTATGAAAACAACCGACATCAGAAAACTATCCGACTCAGAGCTTTTGGAACAGACAGAAAAAGCTGTTTTAGTAGAACGCGAAAACACAAACCTAGTTTTAGATCACCTGCGTGAAATCCAGAGTAGACGGCTTTATGCTCGTCTGGGGTTTAGCAGCATGTTTGAGTATTGCACTCAGCATCTAAAATATTGCAACTCTGGTGCCCAACTTCGCATAGATGCCATGCGCCTGTCCTTAGAACTTCCAGAAATCAAAGAGTCATTGGAAATGGGAGATCTCAGTCTTTCAGTCATAGGATCGTTTCAGAAATTTGTGCGACATGAAAACTACAAAAGAGACAAGAAATACTCGAGAGAAGAAAAGCAGGAGCTACTCAAACAAGTGGAGAGTAAATCACGAGCAGAGGCAGAAAAGGTTTTTGCAGAGATTTCACCCGAGGCATTTCCAAAGGAAAAAGTTAAGATTTTGAACGGAACGCAATCAGAACTTCGTTTAGTAACAGATGAAGAGCTGATGGAGTTGATCGCTGAGATTAAGGCAAAGTTACAGCTGAAGGGGAACACGAATCCAAGCTATGCTGAGATTATTAAGAGTGGATTAAGGAAAGCGCTAAAAAAAGAAAAGGGATTTGATGGGTCGGGCGCTACTTCTTCAGCGGAAGTGAAAGTAGGCGCGAAGAATGCTGCCAGTAAGACATTTTCCAGGCCCAGTTTTACTTCTGCAGAGGAAGTAAAAGCTTCTTATAAGCCACCTCGAACGCCTCGAGACTATATCTCAGTTTTTGCAAAAAAAACTGCCTTTCATCGAGCTGGAGAGCAATGCACCTGTTTTTCAGAGATCACTGGTAAGTGCTGTACTGAAAAACATTTTCTGCAAGTAGAACATATTGTTCCCATAGCGATGGGTGGGGGCTCTGAACAGGAAAACCTCACTGTCCTGTGCGCTTGTCATAATCGACTGAGTGCATTTGATAGTTTTGGGTTGGAGAAAATGCGGCCCTATCTGAGACATAGGTAAAGGATTATGCACAGAAATACGCTCCTTGAAAAATTAGAGCGGTATCAATTGCAAAACCCAGGCGAAGCTAAAGTTGTACAAAAGTTTAAAAATTTTGTGAAAAGCCATTCTGATTGCTTTAACCGCTCGCTTCTGATGGGACATGTGACTGGCTCGTCTTGGCTTCTCGACCCTTCAGAAAAAAAAGTTCTCCTCACTCATCATAAAAAACTCGGGAAATGGCTGCAACTGGGTGGGCACGCAGACGGAGAATGCGACGTCCTAAAAGTGGCGGTCAAAGAAGCCCAGGAGGAATCTGGGATTCAGGAAATACGCCCTCTTCAGGAGGAAATTTTTTATTTAGATGTTCACACCATCCCTGAGTATCACGGAGTACCAGAACACGAACACTACGATGTGACTTTTTTACTAAAAGCCTCAAAAGATGATTTTCACCTCAGTGAAGAGTCCTCCGCTTTGGCTTGGTTATCAGCGGATGAACTCGGCGGAATGGAAGTTGATGATTCGGTCAAAAAAATGCTGAAGAAATGGACCAGGAAAATCTGCAAATACAAAATAGATTAGTGCACGTATTTCATGCAAATTACTCTGAATTACCTATAGGAACACTGCCATCCGTTTTTGGCTGCGGAGAGGGGTGGCCATTGCTTTTTATATTGTTAATACGCACAGTTAAGTCTTCAATTTCATCATGAAGAGCTTTTTGGTAACTTCCTCTCTCTTCTATCTGAGCTCTACTCTCATCGTTCAGAACTAAGGTTAGGTTAATATTATCCTTTTTTCCACTAGTATCGATCTTGAATTCGACTATGAAATAGGGTTCAACAGGTGCTGAATTCAATGTTCCATTTGCTAATTTTTTCATAACAAAATTAGACCGGAAACTCCTACGCATAACAAATTCAGTTTTAGGTCTGTTTGCTCCCTCTTCAATCATCCAATTTGCCAGTGTGGTCACTACTTTTTGCTCAAAGCGCTTACTAACATCATTATGTTCTAAATCCCTTTCGTAATACTCAACACCAGAATATCCAATTTCTTTAAAAAGATTTTTTTCAAACTGAATCAAGTCATCATCATATCCTATCTCCTTTCTTTTCTTATTGTGTTGCATTTGCTTATTCCAACTCAACTCATTCTTTATTTTAAGAGACTCTAATTTTTCCTTTAAAACACGAATGGCTTCTGGTGTTATTTTATTTTCTACTTTGTTTATATTTTCTAGTTCTTTCCTTTTTGTAAGTTCTTTATCTTCTAGGTCTGCAATTTTTTTACGTTCCCCTTCAAGTTTTTCTTTTTCTGCTATCCAACCCTCTAGTTTAAAACGGTATTCTTTTATTCTATTTAAAGGCTTATTGGGCGAACTTTGATCTAAAAAACCTTGGAGCCTTGGCTTCGCCAGCTTTATAAATTCGTTTCCTGTTTTCTGTTTTGATAAAATAATTTCTTGGTCATGTTTTAGAAGAGTGCTGAGCTGATTTTTTTTTGCTTCTTTTAATTTTTCCAAATCTTTGCAAAGCTCCACTTGAGATTTTTCATCTCCACGCGCCACTAATATTAGATCTGATAAACTCAAATTAAGCTGAAAAATCAACAACAGGGAAAAAACGAACCTATTCATACCCCCCTACACTTCTTTATCTTGCTGCCTCCGTATGTAGGTTGGAATATCAAATTCGTCATCAGTAAGATTGGTAATCCCAAGCCTCTGAGCAATTGCTCTGGCCCTGGCCATTTCTCCGCCTTCTGCTCCGCTACCCATCGGTGGGGGGGGGGTCGCACCTGCTATCATCTGCGCGTTAGGTTGAGGTGGCACTGGAGAGATGACTTTAGGTACTACGAAGGTCACTTCCTCGAGTTGAGTTTTTGCTAAATTCAACTCTGCTGTAGCTTTCTCAAGCGGCGCTAAAAAGGGGAGATGCATCTCAGGTGCAGGAGACGCTTGCTCAGCTCCGACAGGAATCAACGTCGGTATCGCAATTGCAGATCCCCCAAGCCCGGTGGCTATCACAGTCACTTTGATCGTATCTTTCATCGCCTCGTCAATCACTGTGCCAAATATTATTTCAGCATCTTCGTGAGCTGCTTCCATAATGAGTGTGGTCGCTTCGTTCACCTCATAGATCGTCAAATTCGATCCACCCGTCACATTAATAATAATCCCGGTTGCCCCTTCGACTGAAATATCCTCGAGCAATGGACTTGAAATAGCATTCGTCGCTGCTTCGATTGCTCTATTCTCTCCACTTGCATAGCCAATACCCATCAGAGCAAGGCCTTTATTTTGCATAATGGTCTTCACATCTGCAAAGTCACTATTTATTAAACCGGTATGATTAATTAAATCAGATATCCCCTGCACCGCGTTCAAAAGCACTTCGTCAGCCTTCTTAAAGGCTTCGATCATGGATAAAGTTGTGCCAGCGATTGCGATTAATCTCTGATTGGGAATCATAATTAATGAATCCACATTCTCTCTGAGCCAGCCAATCCCCATGGCCGCATGTTTCATACGTTTTTTTCCTTCAAACTGAAAAGGCTTGGTAACAACACCAACCGTGAGAGCACCTACTTCCTTTGCAATTTTTGCAAAAATAGGAGCTGCTCCAGTTCCAGTTCCTCCGCCCATGCCAGCCGTAATAAAAACCATATCTGCGCCCGCAAGAACTTCAGAAATCTTAGAGTAATCCTCAAGCGCTGCTTTTCTTCCAATCTCTGGGTTAGCTCCGGCTCCAAGACCTTTGGTCAACTCTTGGCCAATCGCCATTTTTACTGACGCGAGTGATGCATCGAGAGCTTGTTTATCGGTATTTGCGGTAATAAACTCCACTCCTTGGAGCCCCATGCGAATCATTGTGTTGACCGCATTGCAACCACTTCCCCCAACTCCCACCACTTTTATTTTTGCACCTTGACTGACAACTTGATCGATTTCAAACATTTTTATGATGTCCCCCTTTAGAATAAATCCTTGATCCAAGCCCTCATAGATCCACGTACCTTGTCGTAAATATTTTTCTCCCGAATAGAAAATTTGCTCCTCTTAGTGCCAGTACCGACTCCACCTGAGCGCGCACCGTATCTGAGCAGTCCTACTCCAGTTGCAAATTTTGGAGAATTGACAACGTCCCGTAATCCGCCAATATATTGAGGAATTCCACGCTTCACTGGCATCTCTAAAATAAACTCTGCCAGTTCTGGCATCCCTTCCAAAAGCGAAGATCCCCCAGTAATGACCACTCCTCCTGAAATCAAATCCTGATATCCTGCTTTCATAATTTCTCTCTGAATGAGAGAAAAAATTTCTTCAACCCTCGGCTCAATAATCTCAGCCAAGAGTCTTCTCTGCACAATGCGCGGTTTTCTTCCACCCACACCAGCAACTTCGATTGTCTCATCTGGTTTCACCATCGAAGCCATTGCGCAGCTATGTAAGATTTTTATTTTCTCCGCTTCATGTTGAGGCGTTCGAAGCCCCACTGAAATATCATTAGTAATATGATTTCCACCAATAGCTAAAACGCCAGTGTAAACAACTGCTCCTTCTCTAAAGATGGCAATATCGCTCGTGCCACCCCCAATATCGACAAGAACCACACCCAATTCTTTTTCATCCTCTGACAAAACAGCCTCACTTGAAGCAATCGGCTCCAAACAAATTTCTGCTACGTTGAGGCCGGCTTTATTGGCACATTTAATAATATTTTGAGCAGAAGATACCGCTCCAGTAACAATATGAACTTTGGCTTCGAGTCGTACTCCACTCATCCCAATCGGATCTCTGATCCCATCTTGACTATCAATGAGATACTCTTGTGGAATGATGTGAATCACTTCCCGATCCAAAGGAATCGCCACAGCCTTTGCAGCATCAATCACACGCTGAACATCTTGTTCTGTGATTTCTTTATCTTTGATTGCCACGATTCCCGTAGAATTGAACGACTTGATATGCCCACCTGCAATCCCAGTGTAGACCGTAGAAATTTCCACACCTGCCATGAGCTCTGCCTCTTCGACTGCTTTCGTAATGCTTTCAACAGTCGAATCAATATTGATCACCACACCTTTTCTTAATCCAGAAGAGGGAGCAGTGCCAATTCCGACAATATCAATAGTAGGTTGTGGCCCCGCTTCGGAGACTTCGCCAACAATGCAGCAGATCTTGGTGGTACCGATATCTAAACCAACAACAAAGTCCTTTTTGGACATAATAGAATCCCTCCCATGGGACCCATGCGACCAGGCAATTTTTGC
>JAHFAB010000389.1 GCA_023250795.1 Bacteriovoracaceae bacterium | reverse complement strand
CCTTTGGAATGAAAACTCGCACCATTAATGGACACGATGTCGAAGAATCAGTTTTGGCAATCAGAGAAGCCATGGCTTATGTGCGCGAAGAGCGTAAGCCTTATTTTTTAGAAGCGCGCGTTTCTCGCCTCTATGGCCATAGTTCGGCTACGGGTGGAAATTTTATAACCGATGAGCTAGATCCCGTGGCGCTCTTTGAAAAACAACTCCAAGACGGTGGGCTTTTAAACGCCAAAAAAATCGCTGAATTACGCGAGAAATACACTGCTGAATTTTTAGAGATGGCGAAAAAAGTAAAAGAAGAACCGATGCCAGATCCTGCGACGATTTATGATTTCACCTACTGTGGACAGAAGGGGAGGTACTGGTAATGGCAAACATGGCTCAAGCCATTCGAATGGCACTTCACTATGGAGAAACTCACTTAGGATTGACCGATGTTTTTGGAGAAGACGTAGGACCTCCCATGGGCGGAGTTTTTACAGCGACTCAGGGAGTAAAGTGCTCGTGGAACTCACCTCTAGATGAGCGCGGGATTATCGGAGCAGCGATGGGGCTTGCGTTTGCAGGGCAGCATTGTGTGGCTGAAATCCAATTCTGTGATTATATTTTCAATACGATTGATTTACTCAAACTCGCAGGCAATCAGTGCTGGGCGTCTCACGGAGATTGGTGCATGCCGATGACAGTGATGACACCGGTGGGCAGTGGGATTCGTGGATCGATTTATCACTCCCATTCTTTTGATGCGACGATGACGCACATCCCGGGTTGGAAAATCGTGATGCCTTCTACGCCACTGGACGCCTATGGACTCATGCTGGCTTGTCTGAAAGAAAAAAATCCAACCATGTTTCTCAAGCCCAAAGCACTTCTCTATGTTCGAGGGACGGAGCAGATCCCAGGCGAACCCCCCCTGACGGCTGAAGGAGACAAGCAGCTCAAAGAGATGATCAATGCGCCACTCGGGGATCGATCCAAGTGGAAACCCAAATGGCCTGCACTGACCGACTACACAGTCGAAATTGGAAAAGCAAAGCGAGTTTGTGAAGGCGAGCACATCACAGTGGTGAGTTATGGACGTACACTTCCATTGTGTATTCAGGTTGCGGATCAGCTTCGTGAAGAAGGAATATCCGTTGACTTGATCGATCTGCGAACTCTTTGGCCCTACGATTGGGAAATGGTTTCAGAGTCGATCCGAAAAACAAGACGCGTTCTCTATGTGAACGAAGATACCGAAGTGACCAATTTTGGAGAACACCTGGTTCGCAGAACAGTCGAAGAGTTCTTTTACGAACTCGAAGCAAGACCGAGAGTTTTGGCTGGCGAGTTCATCCCGGGAGTGGGGCTTGCGGATTCTTTAGAGATGGCGAGCGTGCCACAGGTGGGATCCATTGCCAGGGCGATCAGGGAAGTAGCAGCGGAGCGGGCGTAGTTAGTTCTGAGAAGTAGGGTGTCGATTATAGTCGACACTTTTCGATAAATACTATAACATCTGTGATTATCCAGCAATAGCGGCTTCGCGGTGGGCGCCCGATCAAGTGCTTGCTATCCAAGGTCTATTGCTCTCAGTGGATCAAATGCTTCCCTACTGTCTGGCGAATTGTCATCTTCACTGACAGGTCGACATTTGTGTTTTGAGCTTTTTCCTTTTGATTATAACGAGTTTAAGCTTGCAGTATCCAATGGGGATAACACTCTTAGTTAATATTTAGTTCGTGGGGGTTTTCCACGTTCCTTATTTGAAAATGACTATCATTCTCTTTTGAGAGATTATTTTTCAGATATTGTAGAACGAGATGTAAGGAAACGATTGAAAGCCAGATCAGGCCAAGAGCTCATTTTGACTGCACAAATGGTTTATGAAAGTGTAGGAAGTGAGCTCAGTTTACGAAAATTAGCTCAAACCATTGGCATTAGCATAGAGACGGTAAAAAGCTATTTAGAGGCTTTCGAATCAGCGTATCTCTTATTCTCAGTTCCATTTTTTACATATTCTTCGAGACAACAGACAGTCCGAAACAAAAAATACTACCCGGTAGATATTTGTTTGAGGGAATCTATTATTACGAAGACAGGAAAAGACATTGGGAAAAAAATAGAAACATTGGTTTTCCTAAAGTTGAGATCAAAATATTCTCAGATCAATTATTGGAAAGAAAAACTTGAGGTAGATTTTGTAGTCAGAGATCCAGAGCATCCAAGCGGAATAAGAGCCTACCAAGTGACTTCCTTTACAGAAGTTGTAGAACAAAAATTAACAGCACTTATAGATTTTTCAAAAAAATATAAAGACGCTGAACTGAACTACCTTTATATGGGAGATGAGAAAGAAGTTGAGACTGGCTCAGGACTTGTTGTACATGCTAGGTCGATAGAGAGGTTTTTGTCTGAGTAGTTTTCTGGTTTCCTAATTTTCCAGAGAATCCGCCAAAACAGAACTCACATCTCTCAAAAAATATACAAACGAAGAGCTTTTGGCAGAACTTCAGATTCTGGTTTCACAAGAAAGAACTCTGAGTCTCAGGATTTTGTTGTTTTTAAAAGAAATTGAACTGAGTAAACTTTATTT
>JAHFAB010000388.1 GCA_023250795.1 Bacteriovoracaceae bacterium | reverse complement strand
CATATTAGTGTCCAATATTAGAACTTTAAAGGATCTTGAGGGATGAACTAGAAATTTCAAGTAGCCTTGCAGTGTTTGATAGCGAGAAAAAATTTTATGACTCTTTTGTCGCCAGGGCTGCCGGATGCCGGTTCGTACTTTGTTCTGTTTGGTGGAGCTGAACGGAGTCGAACCGTCGGCCTCTGCAGTGCGATTGCAGCGCTCTACCAACTGAGCTACAGCCCCACATAACCCACTACTTTTAACCTATGAGGTGCGAGAGAGCAAAGGCTATGTTACAAGTCCGAGATGGAGAAGTTGCACGATCTAGCCATAGTCCTGAGATGGGTACCTTTCGAAGATAGGCATAAGATTGTCACTTTACTCACTGAAAAGTATGGCAAAATTTCCGCTTTGGCCAGGAATTCGATCCATTCCAAGAGATATGGAGGTGCTTTGGAGCCTTTTGCGGCGAGTGATCTGATATTTGTAGAGCGCCATGGGGCTGATTTGTACCGCATCGAACAGGCCACTATCCGAAAATGCTTTGACCATCTTTTCAATGATTTCGAACGATTTTCGCTGGCAAGTCTTCTCAATGAAATCATGCTTCGAATTGCACCTGAAAGACAGGTCTGTTCTGACCTTTTTCGCCTTCATTCAAACGCACTCAGTATTTTAAACGAGATGAAAGAGCCCGGATCCGAGCTTTTTTTACTTAATCTTTATTTAGCCAAAATTTTACAATGGAGTGGCTCTCAGCCGAGACTTCAAAATTGCCAGGGCTGCGGGCTATCCTTAGACGTTCTCCCGGCGCAATGTACGATCCACTGTTTGATTTCTGATGCGGGGTGGGTTTGTGATGATTGCAGGAGTTTGAAAACACACCACGTCCAAAACCTAAAGCTTCTCAAAATTACTGGATTGGCGCTGAAAGATTTGCATCAGGGGATTTCTCTGCCGTTGCGACAGGCGGTTACCGTTCTGCGAGCTTCTCCACAAGAACACCGAGCGCTTTACTTATTTCTAGAGGCTCTTTTTATTTATCACTTACCTGGGTTTGGAGAAAAACCGCTCAAGAGCTTGCGTTTTCTTGGGCTAGAATCCAATGTGCAACCTCACCTAAGTGGTTTGCGATAAAATCGGCTTTGCCATGCAACTCTTTTTCAGTTTCTTTTCCTTCGCCTGTGCGTACTAGAATACTGGCTTTGCAACCGGCTTCATGGCCCACTCCCAGGTCAGAGGCTTTATCTCCCACCATATAAGACTGAGACAGATCGATGTTAAATTCATGAGCCGCATCCAAAAGAAGCCTAGGTTTTGGTTTTCTACATTCACAATTTTCACTGGGTGTATGAAAACAGAGAAAAAATCCGTCGATGAGAACTCCATACGGCTTGAGCAAATGGTTTAACTGGTCATTAATTTTTGGAATTTGAGAGGGTTCGATCAACCCTCTGCCCACACCGGATTGATTGGAGATCACAATGAGTAAAAACCCTGCTTTTTTCAACTGCGCTAAGCCCTCCCCCACTTTTTCCAAAAGCTTTACTTGATCGGGGTGCCGGAGATAGCCTGGGTCCTCATTGAGTGTTCCATCTCGATCTAAGAAAATGGCTTTTCTAGAGAGAGTCTTTTTTTTTTCCCAAGCCCATGCAGATTCGATTATTTTTTCTAGGCTTGTTTTCTGTGTAGAAAATCCAAGCTCTTTTTTAGCTAAAGTGGAATCTGAGACCAAGCGTGGAGGATCTCCTGGACGCCTGGCTTTGACTTCGGAAGCAAGTTTTTTCCCAAGCACCTTCTCACAGGCTTGGATAACTTCTTTGACAGGATATCCATTTTCACTGCCGAGATTAAACCCCTCAAATTTTCCAGGGGCATTTTTTCCTGCACCTAAAATCCGAAGCATAGCGGCCTCATGCGCGATTGCCAGATCCGTCACATGGACATAATCTCTGATGCATGTGCCATCTGGAGTTGGGTAGTCTGAACCAAAAATATCTAGAGTTTTACCTTTTAGGGCAGCCAAAAGAACATTGGGGATGAGGTGGGTTTCAGTTTTATGCCATTCGCCCACACGGATTTCAGGCTCAGCCCCTGCTGCATTAAAATACCTGAGAGCGACTGAATGTAGGGCGTGTTTTTCCGAAAATTCAACCAACATTTCTTCGACTTTGAGCTTTGTATCTCCATAGGGATTAATAGGTTTTTTAGGCAATGCTTCTTGGATTCGAGCATTTCCAGGATCCCCAAAAATGGCACAAGTAGAAGAAAAAATAAAACGGTGCACTCCGTTTTTCACCATGGATTCTAAAAGACTACGGGTTTGTAGAACGTTGTTTTCATAATAAAGTTCCGGAAACTGCACGCTTTCTCCCACTAAACTTTTAGCTGCAAAGTGCATAACACAGTCAAATTTTTCTTGAGACAGAAGTGCTGAGACTGTTGTTTGGTCTCCCGCACGGGCGAGAGTAAACCCTTCGCTTAAGACCAACTCTCGATGCCCTGTGGAGAGGTCGTCTAAAACCCAAATCTTGTGACCTTGGTCAATCAGCCAAGCACAAGCGGCACTTCCTACATATCCAGCGCCCCCGACAACGAGTATTTT
>JAHFAB010000038.1:2929-10117 GCA_023250795.1 Bacteriovoracaceae bacterium | reverse complement strand
ATTCCTGAAAAAGGGAAATACATCATGGTCGACCACGAGTTTGCTGATGCAAATTCAGGAGCAATTGGCCTCATTGACGCAACAGGAGAATAAACATGAACTCACATCAACTAAAAAAAATGGGTTTTATTTTTTGTTTTATAACCTTCTTTCTGGGCAGTGCCCAACTCCTCTGGTCTGATGAGGGGAAACCAGAGAAGGCCTTTGACCTGAAAGGCAGTTTTAGAATTCGAACTGAGCAAGATTATAAGACCGATTATTTGACAGAACGATCACTCACACCGATGCGTTTTAGGTTAGATTTTAATTTTCATCCTGAGCAAGATTTGCAAGTTTTTTTTCAACCTCAGTTCTCAAAATCCTGGGGAGAACCACAATACATAGGCTCTGGAGCTGCTGCAAATAAACTCACAAACTCCAGTGGAAGTACATTTGACTCTAGTCTGAGCGTGCACCAAGCATACGCGTCTTATCAGGCTGAAGACTGGCTCAATTTTGTTGCCGGAAGACAGATCTTTTCTTATGGAAACGAATTGATTTTGGGTGCTCTGGACTGGAACAACACAGGCCGGAGCTTTGATGCGTTAAAAATAAAAATCAAGCACGACTCCTGTTCCTTAGATATTTTTGCTAGTAAAATCGTGGATAATAATGTCAGCGGTTCTGGGGATGGGGATTTGGATCTCTACGGAATTTATCATCGTTGGAACACTCATCAGGGGAGCCCACAACAGGCTCCCAACTCAACCCAGGGATTTGATCTCTACGCCTTGTATCTCAGAGACGCTCAAGGAACAACGTCGAATAAGAACTTATGGACTTTTGGAGCAAGAGCAGAGGATAGCTTCCTGACTCATTTTGATTACCGCGTAGAACTCACTCAGCAACTTTCAAACACTGCTGGGATCAACACCCCTGATTACCAAGCAGATGCTGAAATCGGTTGGACTCTAGAAGAAGAAAATAAATTAAAACTCGGAGTCGAAGGATTTGTAGCTGGACTGAATTACAATCAGCTCTATCCTACTGGACACAAATGGCTGGGATATGCTGATCTCTTCTCTAGAAGAAATATTTCTGGATTTGTAGCTAATTTTAGCAGAAATTTTGAAAAAAATCTCAATGCAAAACTGGATTATCATCTATTTCATAGAACCAATACAGGCGGAACCGCTTATAAACTGGATGGTACAACACCGCTCGGAAGTATTTCTGCTTCAGATTCAAGTTCATTAGGCTCCGAGATCGATCTCACTTTGAAATATACTCTCTCACCCTCCTTGTCTCTCAGCGCTGGAGGTTCACTTTTCTTCCCAGGAGCTTTCTTAAAAGACGTGTATGGAGAAGACAAACCTTGGTTTGGATTTGCACAAGTGGAGATGAGTTTTTAGTACGAGTTCTCATTGGAACATACTCCCAAATTAGGCGACATTTTGGGAGTTAAGTCTACACACTTTTTATCTTTAGAATCTGAACTCACTCAGTTACAGTCATTCTATGCGCACCACCCTACGTACGATTTTAATTCTAATGTTTTTTTTTCAATCACTTCCATCTAGAAGTGCAGTCCTGCTCCTCCCCGAGACGACGCACCAACGCTTTCTCACCTATGGACTCTTTGTCGATAATCAATCTAGCCTTTTATTTCGAGACAGTGGCAAGGCCTTTGGGTCTTTGGCAGGTTCTATAGCACTGGTGAGTTTCGAAGGTCTCAAGGGGAAACCTCAAATTGTTCTTACGGGCTCTGTTCACTCTGCTTTTCGGTTGGCCGACGGAGCTTTTAACTCTGAAACTGCGGACTCGAGAATGTCCCTCCTTTGGGATACGGAGCTCTCTTCCGATTGGTTACTCAGCCTAGGGTTTAGTCACGCTTCGGGCCATGTCTCTGATGATGTTTTAGATTTGGATCTCCTCCCTCTCGATGTGGGGATTGAGACTTTTCCAATACGCATTGTTTACCAGGGCAGCTCTTTTTTTCGTTTTGGTATCACGTTTCAACCGACTTATGCGGCTTCTGCTCCACCGAGCAAAATGTTTCAAGCCAACGAGTTTTTCGAATGGTTTCCATATGGGGACTCAGGTGATTATCACCGATTCACTCCATACCTTGCTCTAGGGTTTGAACAATTTGGGCATAATGAGATCGACTTGAGCGCTCATGCACAACTCGGAGCTTATTTAGGAAACCACAGAGACGCGAAATACTTCACATCTCTCAGAGCCGTGTTAGGTGCTTACACCGGGCCAGATCCCAGGCTGAAATACTATTATTACAAAGATAAAACCGCACGATTTATCTACTTTGGTCTGATGTTTGATCTCTGACCTCAGAGATCACTCACACTCGGTCATTGTCCCTGTTTTCGCAGCGGCCGATCCAACAACAAGAGAATAAGCTCCACACCCAGGACCAAAAGTCATTGTGCCTGCATCACTTGTGTTTGAATAAGCAATCGTCATGGATCCAGATGTGGGATAACAGCAACCAGCACTAGTCCACTTAACATTTGAAAAAGTATGTGTGGCTTTGAACTTGGCAACATTATGATAAATTTCGAGAGTTCCTGAAGCAATCGTACGACTAGCCCGATCTAATCCCCCTGTAATTTTGAGTGTAGAAGTTGATTTTTTAGAAATATCAAAAACAGTTTTACTATCTTTTGTTAGAATCTTTTCGACACCTAGAATATCCATGTCGAGGCCTGCTGCTGTTTTTGTCATTTTTACCCCAGCACCATAGGAATTTCCTTGAAAATCAGTGACCCCGGTCGATTTATTTTTAATTGAACCGCCTCGCCTTCCTGTTATGGCTGTATCGACAGTGCGGGTCACATTGTAGCCGTTCGTACTCATCGCACAACCAGCATCAGAATAGGTCAACGCCACAGTGCCCGATAGAGAAGCAGCTCCTATACTACAACTATATGTGACAGACCTCACACCAGCTGTGCAACTCTGGCTTTTCGCTCTTCCCGAACAATCCGCAGCCCAGGCAATAACCGGACTGAGTAATGACTGCATCCATTCGGCCACAGAAGTAGCCTTGGAACGCGAGTTCATCGAAAACCCCCCACCCGATTCTTCATCCATCGCCCCACCCACCGCGGTCACAGCAGAGGTTGAGACATCCACAGAAGAGTCTGCGTCATCCGTAGAATCTGCATCAGCAGCTTTTTTCCCACAGTTTGAAAACATCAGCGCCACAAAACAAACTAAAAATAATGGGGCGATCTTTTTTCTAATAGTCATGGGAAATTTCCTTTCGATTTATTAACCATTGTTACACAAATAAAATTAATTTTCAAAAATCTGTTTTAGAGTCAAAAAAATGACTCAGATTTATTCCGAAACCAGAGTGTGATTACAAAGTGATTTAGTTTTTAGTGGATTAAAACAAAGGGATGAGGTGTCGGCACGGCATCCTGCCTTGGGACCCTCACGCCCCTCCCTGGGCTGTGGACATCCTTGTCCTCCCAACGCCTCACTCATCCCTTTGTTTTAATCCACTAAAAACTAAATCACTTTGTAATCACACTCTGGTTTCGGTAAACTAAGACAATTCATGAGTCGATTGCAAAAGTTCAAATCTATTATTTTTACAGCTCTATTTCTCACGTCAAACAATCTCCACGCTGGCGCATATTATCACTTTGTAGGTTGGCTCAATGCTTTTGTACCAGGAAGCGGAGAAATCCTTTTAGGTTCACCCCATCTTGGAGTTCTAGAGGCCGCCTCCGAAATAGGAACTTTTTATGCCGGTTATAAGCTCTCTAAAAAATCTCCCATGACCTTGGACGGTGTTCCAGAAGACATCCCTCAGTTCAATAGGAAAAGATCCCGATCTCAAGTCAGTATCGCTCGCCCACTTTTCGCCGATTGGCTGCAAGAGTTTGGGATCAAAGAGCATTTTGTAAACACCTATAATGTATACCGCTCAGCAGCAAAATCAGATGGGGGCTCCAGTGGTATAGATCAGACTTCGACCAACGACTTATTTTTAGCGCCTTTCAAGCCTGCCATCTTAAAAGATCCTTGGGTGCTCATCCCTCTCGGACTCATTGCTGCATACAGCACGTACGATTATCTCGCAACTCTCCATGACGGAGTCGATCGAGTTCCTATTTTTACTCCGGCATCTAATTATCTTTACTCGCTCACTAATTTGGGCATTTTTCCAGTAGGAAGTGCAGCTCCAGAGGAGATGTTTTTTCATGGATTTTTACAAAATGAATTTTATCAATTGATCTCCACCCCATTTTTCTCAATTCCACTCACCTCTGTGCTTTTTGCATTCGCCCATGAGCCTGGCGACGGGAGATACACGGCTGCGATATCTGGAGCTTATATGGGATTACTCGCCCACATGAATCAAGGTAAGCTTTCTCCCGGGATTGCTCTTCACTTTTGGTCTGTTTTGATTTTAGGAATCGAAGAAGTCCTCCTCATGCACAAAGCTCAACACTCTTTACCGCCTACTGGTTTTTCAATACAAATTACTTATTAAAGGGCAAATCCTAAACTGATCTCTAAACGCGGCTGAAAACTTTTTGCAGTCGGAGCATCCAAATAAGTAATGCCCGTACCGATACTCGTACTCAAACCCCAATCTAAGAGAGGCCAACAATAAGCTAAAAATACCGTTCCACTTTTTGAGCTTGCATTTGCAGTCGCCCCTGATTTCGAATTAACGACATTGACATGAACCCAATAAACACCCGCTCTGAGGAGCAAACCTTCTTGATATCTTTTCCCAGTTAACGAAATAGAACTTTGCAGACCTATTTCATAAAAGTCTGATTGGTTAGACCCAGTCGTCCCAGTGTAATAATTAAAAGAGGGCGCCAGAGTCAGCCCAGACAAAATCCCAACATCGACCGCTACGCCATAAGCATCAGACATAAAACCCAGCGGACTGATACGAAAATTAAGGGTTTTTAGTGAAGACTCCGCGAAACTCTGAGAGGTGGAGATCCACCCCAATAAAAGAACCCCCAGTAAAAAGCGTCTAGGTCCCCGAAGAATAATCATCCGCGTATTTTTTCTGCGCTTCTGTGAGTTTGTCAATCTCCATCCCATTCGAATGAAGCTTAATCAACGCAATCTCTTGATCTTGGGCGGGATCGATATCGTATACTTGAGGCTTGAGTTTTTTCCCTTCTTTCGCCAGTCTCACCATCCCTAAAAACTGATTTGCAAAAGACATATCCATCACTTCAGATGGGTGACCTTCGGCTGCAGCCAAATTGACCAGGCGGCCCTGAGCTAAAACGTAAACTCGTTTTCCGTTTTTCAAAGTGTATTCTTCGTTATTGGGTCTCACTTCACGTATCGATTTAGAAACCGACTTGAGATCTTCCAGATTGAGCTCACAATCATAGTGGCCCGTATTACAAACAATGGCCCCCTCTTTCATCGACTCAAAATGTTTTTTGATGACGATATCTTTCATTCCAGTAGCCGTAATAAAAATATCTCCGATTTTCGCAGCTTCATCCATCGTCATCACTTCATAACCTTCTAAAACCGCTTTCAGAGCAGCTGTCGGTTTGATCTCCGTTACAACCACTCTTGCACCCAATCCTCGTGCTCGCATAGCACAGCCTTTTCCACAATGCCCAAACCCTGCAACTACAAAAACTTTGCCTCCTAAGAGAACATTGGTGGCTCGCAAAATACCATCCACGGAACTCTGGCCCGTGCCATAAACATTATCAAAATCCCACTTCGTCTCTGCGTCATTAATCGCTATGACGGGATACTTGAGCGCACCGTCTTTGGCCATCGCTCGCAAGCGATGAACTCCGGTCGTAGTTTCTTCGGTACCTCCGTAAAGATCTTTTGCCATTTCGGGGTGTTTCGAATGAACTGTAAAAATCAAATCCGCTCCATCATCTAAAGTCAACGTGGGTTTGATCTCCAAAGTTTTTTCGATGGCCCAATAGAACTCCTCTTTGTTCATCCCATGCCATGCAAAAATAGAAACCTCATCTTCTGCAAGTGCAGCCGCAATATCATCCTGCGTCGAAAGGGGATTGCACCCAGACCAAGAGACTTCTGCTCCAGCGGCCCTCAAAGTCCTGACTAAGACAGCGGTTTCTTTGGTGACATGCAAACATCCCGCGATTCGCATCCCTTTTAAGGGGAGCGTTTTTTTAGCTTCTTCTCTCAACTTCATCATGACAGGCATTCGGCTCTCAGCCCATTCGATCTTGAGCCTGCCCTGTGGAGCTAATGATAGATTTTTTACTTTTGATTTTTTCTCATGAGTTGAATTCACAAAGACTCTCCTTTATTTGAGACTGACTCTAAGCTATTTCATTTTTTGAAACCATAACAACATCAATATTGGATGTCAATTTTATACCACGAAGACGCATTTCATAATATCTTACTATGAGCGTTAGAAAAAATCTCTAATTGTAAGATATCCTGTGACTGTATTTTTTGAACACTAGTTGCAAGAAATACAGTCACAGGATATCTTACAATTATGGCACATCTGAGACAAAGACAAATTAAAGGTATTTACTCTAAGTCGATTCAGTTCAGCCCTATCGTGGGGATCTTTGGACATCGGCAGGTAGGAAAAACTACCTTAATGACTTCACTCACTCAGAATTACTGCACCCTCGATGACCGAGATATTCGTACAAAAATTCAAAAAAATCCTAGGCACTTTCTTGATTCAATGTCTCACTCCAAAGAATTAGGAAAAAATGGTATATTAGGAATTGACGAAAGTCAGCTAGATCCTGAACTATTTCCAGCCCTCAAAGAATATGTGAGAGTACATAAACGCCCGGGTCAGTTTTTATTATCAGGGTCAGTGCGCTTCACAAGTAGAAGGGTAATCCGAGAGTCCTTAGCTGGCCGGATTGTCATGCTGGAGCTATTTCCACTCATTGTTTCAGAGCTCATGAAAAAATCTCTCCCCGACGTCATCCCTGCAATCAACAGTCATCGAACATTTTCAGAAAACACCTTAGGCCTCCTGAAAGTACAAGGAAGCACCCTAGAAACTCATCAAGCTTTGATAAAATACTTACGCCTTGGGGGACTTCCTGGGCTGTGTTTTGTTCATGACCAGCGTTTCCGACAAGAAAGCCTCACATCTCTGCATCACCTCATCTTAGACAGAGACTTGCGCCTATTGATTGAAACCCGCCTTTCACTTGAAACTTTATCGCG
>JAHFAB010000038.1:0-2919 GCA_023250795.1 Bacteriovoracaceae bacterium | reverse complement strand
ATTTGCAATGGATCGCTCAGAATACATGGAACCCATATAATGCATCAGAGGTAAAACGAGCTCTAGGACTTTCTCACCAGACACAAAAAAATCTCCTCTTTGCGTTTGAGTCACTTTTCTTGATCAGAAGAATTCCTATCACGGGAAGATCAGGTGAAACCTTCTTAATGGAAGATCAATATGAAGAGTTGATTCTGTCAGAAAATACTCTGAGACGCTCGGATCAACTCTTGTCTGCTTTTTTTAGAAATGTTCGAGCCCAGTTTCAATATCGAACGGGCCTGATGGTTCAGTTTGAATCTTACTGGACTCGCTCCGGTGCACGAGTCCCCCTAGTGTTGAGAAATAATGAAGGAGCATTAGGTTTTTCGATTTTGGAAGGGGATAACCCCACACTTTCTCAGCGACGTTCAGCGGACAGCTTTCTCCTCCAACACCCAGAGGCAAAAATGATGTATCTTTCGGACAACCCTCGCATTTTTCGTTTGATAGATGCAAGAAATCTCGTCTGTCCAATCAGCGCGGTGATTTGAGTCCGTAACTTTTACTTCTCCTTCCCCAGCATCTCTTCTTCCTCTGTCGATTTTTTCTTCGAACCTGGAAAAACGAGCAGTTTTGGAACCCCCTTTGCATTGACTGTTTTCTCAGGAGCTGTGGCAGCTCTTCTTTGCGGTTGGTTTCCACTGGGTGCACTTGCACCAGCCAAAGAACGATCTCCGTTTCCACCAAAAAAAATCTGAACAAACTCTAAAATCCCTGAGACTTTTTTATTTTTTTCGGTCCAGTTTTGTTCTGCCCTTTCTTGTGCACTGAATTCTCGATTGAACTGGCCATTGGGTAAAGAGCGCACATGTTGATTTGTATAAGCGTCATTATCTCTCTGTATGAGTTGATTGACCCGATTTGCTGCTGTTCCCACCGTCCTCTCTTTGAGAGCACGTGCATCTTCTGGCGTCTGGCCTTTTCCAGAAAATAAGGCATCAAAATACTGATTTTGCGCTTGGCTTAGTTTAGACTCCGCTTCATTGAGATTCTGAGCAATACCTTGGCCTCCAAAGGCAAGGCTGGAATAAACTCCAAAACAGATTGAAATGATAGGCATTATCTGTTTTCCCTGTGTCGCTCTATATTTCGCTCTATGTGTCATCGACGACCCCCCAAAATGTGCGGCAAAATTTCCTCTTCAGATTGTTATTGTCAACTAATTTTATTTTTTTTACAATAGGATAGTACTTAAGGGTCTCAGGGGGAATTTCGAAAATGAATCTTGTTCAAAAAATACTTGTATGGATGGGCTTTGGAGCTTTATTGCTCTGCGTTCAGTTCTCTTTCGCAGACCAGGGCTACATTCGCATTCCCTGTGGCATTGGTTTTTTAAGGGCATGCTTCGAAGGTGAAAGACAAATTGCTAGCCTGTCACGAAAATCTGAGGGTACTGGAATTCATGAAAGAGCCGTTATCCCAAAACTCAACAAAAACGTAATCGAATACATCAAGTCCTACGTCGCCTTCCTCTACAACGAAGGAGAAGACGCCCACCATCAAAAAATTACATTTCCGGAGGGTGGAAAAGCCGTAGATCCTTCAACTGGAGATTCTCAAAACTACGGTAAAGATGTCTGCAGTCGTTGCCGAACGACCTATAATGACTTCTTACCAGAGAAAAGAGTCAACCATTACAACAAAGCTTGTGGAAAAACGACTACTACTGTTCGGGTCTTTGGGAATGGCCAAACTTATGTGCAGCCAGGCGAAGACTCAGTAGCTTGGTACAACGGTATCTTACCCATGATTATTAATCGCAAAATGAATGAAACCCTTTCACACATCAAACAATCCCGTTCGATAGCCTACACTCCTGGCTGTCGATCAATGGCTCTCACAATCGAACGATTGACAGGAGAAAGCAAAGATCTGACAGATAAAATGGCATCTCTGATGGGAAATGAGAAAGATAAGTTCAAAGAAGTATTCATGAGTGAAAAAGATTTTGATGATTTTCTTTCAGAGCCAAATGAAAAAACACAGAACTCTCCTCTTTTAAGCCAGCAAGAAGCCAATAAAAGGCCAGATCAAGGAAAGTTGAGACAGCTTGCTCAGAAAATCCGCGCTGTTGTTCTCAATCTAGAAGCTTCGGCCTCTTATCTCGCAATCTGCACGATCCAAGAACAGGCTGGGGTTGAATTCCGTAAACGCTTCGGAACTTGGAGGGAGTTTTTGTCTGAACAGGCCGTTGATGTCATCAATAGCCGTGTACAAGCACAAGCTTCACAAGAGTGTGGGTCATGCAAAAGCATGGGGGTTTGTTTGGATTGTGTAAACAATGTTGCAAATCGCGTAGCACCTCTTGAGGTGGAAAACTACTTTGATCAAAGGCTTGCGCCTTATTGTGATGATCAAACGACGCGAGAATTCTCGTTTTTGACTCATTTTTGAAAGGGGAGAGGGTTATGAAATTTAAAATATTAGCGATTTTCAGCGTGTTTCTAGCATTTGGGGTGCTAGATTCCTCTTGTAGCAAAGGTAGTAAAAAAGACAAACCATCGGTAGCGACCTCACCTGCACCCGACACTTCGCCAGGAGCAGTGGGTGGAGCGAATCCACTTGGTGCGGGTTCCTCAAAAGCGGCTGCGACACTTCTGGATAATGCGCAACAAGATATTAATGCCGCCAAAGCGCTTTTAGGCGCAGGGGGTGTAGGACAAGCAGGAGGCGGAACCACACAGCCTTCTCAACCTAGTGTGGCCCCGACGACGGTTAAAAAAGAAGATCCACTCATTCAAAAATAAGAGTTGAGATGGGGGGGGGCAGGTTGGCCCCCCCCATACACAAATAATTCTTTCCGTTTTTCTGATCCAGCGTTATGACTTCTCCATATGCTCTTTTCAAAAAATGTGAACTTGGGGCCTCGTCTAAAAC
>JAHFAB010000387.1 GCA_023250795.1 Bacteriovoracaceae bacterium | reverse complement strand
CACTCAGGTTATTTTGAAAGAACGCGAAGATTACAAAAAAATGATCTTTATTTCTGGTCCAAGACAGGTAGGAAAAACCACTTTATTTCAACAGCTTACGTTGAGTTATCCTGGTCCACTGCTTAACTGGGACAACCTGAACACCAGGCATCTGATTTCCAAACAACCCTATCAGCCTTTTGAAAACCACAAGGCAGTTTATTTTGATGAAATTCATAAATATCCAAGATGGAAGAACTACCTAAAGGGGGCTTTTGATACGTACGGAGATCAGTGCTTAATTCATGTAACCGGTAGCTCGAAGCTTGATGTATACCGGCGTGGTGGGGACAGTCTCTTAGGGCGCTATATCTTGTTTACTTTGCACCCGTTTTCTTTAGCTGAAAAATGCGGTTACTCTCTTTCAGATAAATTTCCTGATCCCATACAAATCATGAAATACACATTGCCCAACAAAGAGCATGAAGAAACGTGGAGCCAGTTAGAAAAATTTGGCGGTTTTCCAGAGCCATTTTTGGTCGCCACAGAAAAACGCCATCGAAATTGGCTCAAAACACGTCACGAAAGACTAGTGAGGGAAGACATCCGGGATACAACAAGGATCAGAGAGCTTTCTTTGATGGAACAGATGATCTCACTTTTGCCTATTCGAGCGGGACAACCATTCAGCCTAAACTCCCTGCGTGAAAGGCTTGAGGTTTCATATGACTCAATCCAGCTTTGGATTGATCTCCTCGAACAGTTTTACTATCTGTATTTCATTCCACCCTATGCGACCAAACTTGGAAGGGCACTTAAAAAAGAACGAAAACTATTTCTTTGGGATTGGTCTGAAGTCACAGAGCCTGGGCCGCGATTTGAAAACATGGTTTCTAGTCATTTGCTCAAGTGGTGTGAGCTGATGACGCAAACCGGGCTTGCAAACCTGAGTCTTAATTACCTGCGAGATAAGGAAAAAAATGAGGTAGATTTCGTTTTACTTAGGGAAAATAAACCCTGGTTTTTACTCGAAGCAAAATTATCAGACACGTCTTTATCCCCCGCTTTATTTCGCTTCAGTGAGCGTTTGGGGGGAATTCCTAGCATACAAATTGTCAGAAAATCGGGAGTCTTTAGTGAAAAAAGAGTGGGGAAAGTTTCGTTTTTCACTGTTTCAGTCGACCGATTTTTTTCAGGATTAATTTAGGTGTTTTTCTAGAGTCTAATTCATGTTGGTTATTATCTGACCATGGTTTCTACTTCTTCTGAAGAACCAACTAATTTAATCAACAATTGGGTTCGGATTTCAGAATTTCCTGCATTCTACCGATCTGTAACCAGTATGTCCCCAACTGAAACACCCGCGCATCTCGCTGCCTACTCTGATCTTTTTGATCGTTTGCTGGACTCTGCACTTTTATTAGATTTTGATACTTTGCAAATTACAGACGCTAATCCTGCTTGTGAGCGTCTTTTTGATACCACGCGAGAGGAGCTTCTCAAACTCACGTTTACTGATCTTGCGGAAGTATCTCAAAGCGATTTCCTTCATAAAAATATTCGTATGGCCAAGCGTAGGTATTATCCTCACACTTTCGAATGTGAGTGGGTCCTACCGCATAGTAATGGTTCGCCGCAAAAAGCTCTTATGAAAATCTCAGCCTGTCCCCTCAAGCTCTCTAATGAAACCGAGGTCATCCAAATTATTGCCAAAGATATCACTCAAGAGCGTGAACTAGAAATAAAAGCCGCGTCCTATTTGAAAAAGTTAGAAACTCTCAATAAAAAACTAGAAGACCTCTCTACTCACGACGAAATGACCAAGCTCTACAATTTTCGACATTTCACTTTCTTGCTCAAGCAAGAACATGAAAGGGCAAAACGTTATGGAACGCCTTATTCTCTGATTTTCTGTGATGTCGATCATTTTAAGCATTATAATGATCGCAATGGTCATCCCGCAGGAGACGAAGTCCTCAGAGGAGTGGCTGAAATTTTGAAAAATTCGTGTCGCACTGTGGATTTTCCCGCAAGGTACGGGGGTGAAGAGTTTGTAATACTCTGTCCACAAACTGCTTCAGAAAATGCCATCCATCTCGCCAACCGGGTTCGTGAGACAGTAGAAAATCATCCCTTTGCTGAGGCTTCACACCAACCCTTAGGAAAACTTTCAGTAAGTATTGGGATTGCGACATTTCCATTTGACGGACATACCGCTGAAGAAATCTTGAAAGCGGCTGATCAAGCTGTTTATGCTTCGAAGAAAAATGGAAGAAATAGAATTACTGTCACTGAGCAAACCAATCAAATGAAAAAAGCAGCATAAAATTTTGGCAAAATACTATCTCGAATTCCAGCGGTAATAGTGAACTTTTTTATAAAAAAACCAGAAAGAAAAACTTGCGAGCATAATTCCGCTCACCACATCCACTAAATAATGCTGTTTAGTGGTCAAAGTAGAGGCTGCAATGGCCAATCCCCAAATAAAAAAGAAGGGAAATTTATTTTTTTGTTCGTTCAAAAAAACTAGGCTTGATAAAAACACACTACTTACATGGAGGCTGGGACAACAGTTGGCAGGGGTGTCTACACTACGGAGGTGGCTAAAAGCAAAGTAGGT
>JAHFAB010000386.1 GCA_023250795.1 Bacteriovoracaceae bacterium | reverse complement strand
CAATCCCTCTTTTTTGAAATAATTTTGCAACATCATGCGTTGCGTCGATATAAGGGTTCAGAAGTAGGATCTTCATCACTTGTTTCATCGGTTAAACTGTTCAACAAGTTGACACCAGAAATTCAAAAAGTTAACGTAAGCAAAGTTATGCGGGGAGTATATGCTCAGGGTTAAACTATGGATCTAAATACAAATAAACAACATGATCGAGTTAATCTTGTTGTTTTCAAAGACAATTACGCCGCTAAGGCTTTTGATGTCCCACTTTCATGGATCAATCGATTAGGCATTCTATTAGGAGGATTTTTTGTTCTTTCACTATTTTTGACGGTTTTTTCAATCGGAAAATCTTATTTTGGAAAAATCTCTCCATCTGCCATCAATGACCAAAGTCTTCTCAAAGAGCTTAATGAACTAAAAATCGCTTATAGCTCCCTACAAGAATCAAAAAGCAAACCCTTTTCTGAGACGACTTGTTCTTCAGGAAATACCCTCACAGGAAATGCAAACGAAAAAACAGTCCTTTTTAGTGCATTGCCTCTTTTAAAAAATGCTGAATTACCAGAACTGAATGCCTTACCCTTTCGTTTAGATCAGCCCAAAGCCTACTGGAATCACTCCGTTCTTCAAGTGGAGTTTAATATACAGTACGCGAAAGGTGATGGTGGAAATCAACAGGGTAGAATCATTGTTTTAGCCAGAGGACAAGATCGTTTGTCAGCCTATCCCAGTGGGGTGATAAACCGAGCGGACTCAAGCTCACTCCTCAACCCAGAAAAAGGAGAATTTTTCTCTGTAAGTCGCTTTAGAATCGGAAAAACAACATTTGGACCGTATCCATCGAAAACTTCCATTCAGGATGTACAAATTCTCATCTTCAATAAAGAAAATGATTTGCTCTTTATTCAAAACTTACTTCCTGAAACCGGAAATGCCACCCCAAAAGGACCAGAAAATGTTGAAAAAGATTAACCGCCCGCTTTTGCAAGAAACTACGATCAATTTTTTATCTACCCACTCAACAGTGGAAGGGAAAGTGATTTTTGAAAACATTTCTAGAGTTCATGGCACACTCATTGGAGAAGTCGTTTCAAAACCAGGCAGTACACTCATTCTCTGTGACTCTTCTATTATAGAAGGAAATATTTCAGCAGATGTTTTGATTGTAGATGGCTATGTCAAAGGTGACATCTCAGCAAAAACAAAAGTGACTCTCTCAAGCACCGCAAGAGTGATCGGAAATATTAAGACGCGTTCACTCAGTGTTGAGTTTGGGGCTTATTTCGAAGGAAACTCTCACGCAGATCCTACATTAAGTCTTTGACAGTGACTGTTTTGATCATTCTAAAATGGGATTCCTTGAGAGATTTCAAAATAGGCACAGGATCTCCTGCTATTACAACCACCAAATGATCTAAGTCAAAATCCTTTGCAACCGCTTGAACCACTTCTGTACGAGTAATTTGTTTGATTTTAGGGACAAACTCATTAAGATACTCTGGACTCAAGTTGTATATGAGCCCCACAATCCAACGCATTGCAATTGAGCTCAAAGTAGAAACTGAAAGTGGAAATCCTCCAGCCAAGTATTCCTTCGCCATTTGGATTTCTTCGTCAGAGATATTTCCCTTTTTAAAATCTCTTAAAATATCCAAAGTCTTCTGAACCAACTGCCCCACAGTTTCGTTTCGCGTAGAAGAAGAAACCGTGAACTCTGCTAAATCTTTGCTATAAGAAAAAGAACTTGAAATCCCGTAAGTGATGCCCATTTTATCTCTCAAAACGGTGTTCAGACGGCTGTTAAAATACTCTCCAACCATCGCATTAGCCACAACGAGTGCATAGTGTTCCGGAGCCTGAATCAGAGGCGCCTTAAACCCTAAACGAACTTGAGCCTGCGTGAGACTTGGACGTGAAACGAGCAAAATCTCATCCTTGCGTGTTTCCAAGCGACGATCTGAAAATTTTTTCTGAACGCTTTTTGTAGCCTCTCCTTGCCAATTTCCAAATTTTTCTAAAATCTTCTTTTTAAACTCGGTCTGATCCACTCTCCCCACAATTAAGAGTATAGAATTTTTAGGTGTAAAATAAGTTTTATAAAAAGAAAGAACATCTGCTTTTTTTACTTTTTCAAACTCATGGACTGAGAGAAAATTTCCTCTCCCATAACTTGACCCAGATGTAGTTTTTCGATGGTATGCTAGCGAAGCCAAAGTCTCCCCAGCGTCCCCTAAATGATTCCATCGATCCAAAAGCCTAGCATGCTCTCTTAAGATTTCTGCATCCGGAAACTCAGGAGATAATGAAAGCTTGCCCAATAAATCAAGCAATGCAAAGCCATCTATAGCCAGTCCATGCATACCCACTGAAAAAGTATCTTCATCGACTGACGAATACCGCGTTGCCCCCAAAACTTCGACAGTTCGAGCAAACTCTTGCGTGTTCAGGCCTCCTGCTCCCCGGTCCAAAGTAGAAGAAACAAGCTCTGCAGTGCCTGATCTGCCTTCTGGGTCATTTCGATACCCCGTTTGAACAATCAAAGAGAGGTCAATGACGGGCAGATTTTTATTTACAAACCAAACGATCTTAAGACCATTGGGTAA
>JAHFAB010000037.1:9329-10198 GCA_023250795.1 Bacteriovoracaceae bacterium | reverse complement strand
AATGGGAACAGCATTGCAAAACCTACAACTGCCTCCATGATTTGCAAAGTTATAAACTTTGCAAGAGGTCGGCCCTCATCAGCCCAAGAACCAGTTGCCAGTGCACCCATAATAAATGCGATTTGTCTCGCCATGCCGATGCGTCCGACGGACATCACTCCCTCTCCTAAGTGACTATATTGGATGCCTAGCAATACCCACATGATCCAGCTTCCAAAGGAACTCAAAACTGCAGCAAAATAAACTGTCCTCAAAACTAAAAATGCCTCCTCAAGTCCTTAGTGGACTTTAATTGGCGGTCAATATATACACAGCTCATAGGGAGGTCAAGCAATGCAACACATTGATTTAGATCAAGCATGGAGGATTCCATCTTGATTATAGACTTCCACAATGACACTTATTTAAAAATAACCCAAACTAAAAAATTATTTCAAAGTACGTCTAGTCTCTTGCAAATTAATTATACTAATCTTATCTCTTCAGGCGTATCTGGTCTTTTTTTTTCTATCTGGTCAAATCCAACTTCTGATGGAGAATTAGCAAAAATTAAGACTATTGCACATATGCATGAGTTGAAAAAAACATTTAAACTCATACCAGAAGAGTACTTGAAATTTATTTCTATAGAGGGTGGGTTTGCATTAAATAATGATCCAAATAATATTTCTGAATTTAAACAACATGGGCTTAAAAAATTAACACTTACACATTTCTCTGGTCCTGATTGGGCCGGAAGCGAAAAGGAGCAGAGCCGCGGATTAAACTCTCTCGGAGCAGAAATCATCATGACGCTAAATGAGTACGGAATTATAGTGGACGTTGCGCACGCTTCAGAGAAAACAATGCTGGATGCCATTAAAGTCTCT
>JAHFAB010000037.1:0-9319 GCA_023250795.1 Bacteriovoracaceae bacterium | reverse complement strand
AACCAATTGTTTATAGTCATGGTGGAGTTCAGAAGTTAAACCCTATATCAAGATGTATATCTGATCTTGCAATAGAAGGTATATGCAAAAATGGTGGAGTTATTGGAATCTCATTTTTTCCTGATCATTTGACTTCCAACTTGAAGCATAATAGAAGCGAAATGGAACATTTTTGGAAAAAATACCAAAAAATTAATTCAAACCACCGTCTAACCGATGAGAAAAAACTTAGTTTTGAAACTAAATTACTCCTTTTGAATATCCACGGCCTAATGAAATACCAGGCATAGAACTTGTTTTTTCGCATATTGATTATGTAGTTAAAAATTTTGGCGATGATTATGTTGCAATTGGATCTGATTTTGACGGAGTGCCCTACTGCTGTACAGGGCTTGAGAACATTTCTAAATATAAAAACTTAGAACATTTTATGCAGATGAAAGGTTACCCAGAAGAAAGAATAAATAAAATATTAGGCAAAAACATTTTAAGAATTTTAAATGAAGTGGATCAATGATTAAAATACATAATTTTTTTGGAGTGATTTGTAAGAATAGAAAATATAATTAAGCCGATCATAATAAATGGCACAAAAATTATCCCCAATGGTTTTTCTGGGGAGTATAAAAAAACAGCGAAACAACAGGCAATAAATTGAAAAATAGCTAAACGTCTAAGCACAGTAGTGTTGTATTGAACAAGTATTGTGTGGTTTAATTTATTTCTGATACTATAGTCGGCTGACCAATATGCTCCACTCACAATTCCATTTCCGATTATTAATAAACTTAATGAAAAGAAAGACGGACGTAACACAAAAAATAAACTAAATATTATATAAAGAACTGGGATTGTCTGTATCAAGTGCTCTATGGTAATAAATTTAGATATTTTAGATAGAAAAAATCCTGAGAAAAGACCTGGGATGCGTAAAAAGCTTATAAGCAAAATGCTATGAAAAGCATTGAAGTGTAATATTTGTTCGGACAACAGAGGAAGGTAATTCCAAACTAAGGCATTTACTGCAAATATGAGTGGTACAACGACTGGAATATAATTAACAATTATAGACTTTGATTTTTCTGAAATAATATTATTTTCAGTTTCATTATTTTTTAGAGTATTTTTTTTATTTGGATCAATACCGCAGTAATAAATTGCTAAACCAAAAACAACAAAACTAAGTGCATCTAACACTAACGATACTCTCCAGTGACCTCGAACAACTAAAAAGGCAGCTATTACAGTCCCAATAAATTCAGCTAAAATATTTAGTCCAGTGTTTTTTCCAGCAATTTTAGTGTAGCCTTCTGGTTCGATAAAAAAACGATAAACGGCCACTAAATACAGAAGTCTTGGTATTCCTTCCTTCGCGAGAGCGTATAGAAAGACAAATAATGTAATTAAAACCAAGGTTTGAGCAGACGATCTTAATTCTAATGAGCAAAATGAAATTATTATTTCTAAAATAGAAACACTTAATAAGAGTTTAGCATAATCTGTTCGAATGGAATTGGCCCTGGAAATCATTATATTTTTAAAAAAACTTGATAGATAAATTGCAACTGCTGGTATGAGCCACATAAGAACTGCAGATCTTATATCTTTAGTTTCGAGGCCAAAACCAGCGGGTACAGCGACCTCTAAAAGAGTATCGCCAATAGCAGATAAGAACGAAGAAGTGAGAAAAATAAATGTTCTTGTTCTCATCGAGATAGCCATAAATTAGATTTTACATTCCAATGATGCAGAAGTTAACAAAAATATAAAAACACTAAATAAGCAATTAATTCTCATAATTTTTTGAAAAAATTACAGATACCAGTTGAGCAAGAAGAAACGATATAATTGTTAAAAGAATGCCAATAATAACGGTTTGCTCAAGACGAAGGCTTGCATTTATTAGTGCCGAAAAAAAGAAACCTGACGCTGGCGAGAATAGTCGTATAATAAATCCTGGAGCAGAAACCGCATAAGCCATTTGATGCTTTGGTGTAATCAATTGTCTCATCGATCGAATTTCAATCTGATATCTTGAAAGAAAGTAACCAGCAATAAAATTAAGAATTCCAATTAACCAAGGGTTATATCCATTGAGCGTCACAATTATGAGTGCGGAAGTAACAGAGATTAAAATTGTCGTATCTTTTACAAAAACTTTAGCAAGATTAGAATTTACCATTGCTCGATAAGTGATGCTCCCCAGCAATGTACCCATACCAAAAAGTGCCATGATTAGACCAACCGTGTGGTCAGTTATTCCTTTGTTTTTTATCAGGAATGGAATAAATGGCATGAAGCCAATCAGAATAAGTCTCACAATTATAGGGAGCGTCATTGTTGTTCTTAGAAATGGGTTTAATGCTACAAACTTAAGGCCACCTGCTAAGCTAGAAATAAAACCATTTGATCTGAGCTCTTGTTTTTCGTGGACTGCATGTTTTTGTAAAAAAACCATCTGACCCAGAAAGCTGAGTCCGTTTAAAATGGCAACACCTGGAAGTCCGATCAAAATAAATAAAAATGAACCCATCATAGGTCCAAAAACTGGACCTGTATTTACGGCAAACGAGAAGGCTTTATTAGTTGGTTGTACATCCTTTGTTAATATGATTTTAGAAAACAAAGTATCAGAACTTGCAAACCAAATAGTTCCAAGAAATGTCACAAGAAAATCTATAGTAGCAATTTGTATTATACCTGGAGGTCCGACTGTGTAAAAAGTGGAGGCAATGCCAAACATTACCACGACTTGTATAAGATCACTCGTTAAAGCAATTGCACCAGCAGAAAATTTGTGTGACAGTAAAATGAAAAATAAAAAACCAGCTAAACTTCCTGCTGCAGCCGCGGAGACAACCAGTCCCATATCTCCAGTGGTGGCAGAAAGTTTAAACATGTAAAGAGGTATGGCAAATGACCAAGCCTCATCAAAAATGCATGAGATTGTTCTAAAAAATAGATAGGTATTCATACCCTGTTTTTTCATTATGTCCTCGTTATGGTTAAAAAAAATCTAAATATTACTGAAATCGTCCTTGATCACTTTAAAAATAATTACACCACCCAATATTCCAAACAATGCCACTCCAAGCAAGCTAAGTTCAAGAGCGTGTAATCTAAAATTTCTTATGTTATCTAAGAGAAATGTGATCAAAAGAAGTCCAATCGAAAGAGCAGATTGATATACCCACTGTAGAGACAAAAAATCCGAACCACGCGAAGTTTTCTGGTCTATTTGAAATAGAGTTTGTTTTTGAATGACTGTAGAAAGCGAGGCCAAAATTCCAGTAGAAAAATATAGCCAAACTGAAAGTCCTATATTTATTTTCTCAATATTTATATTAGAAATAAAAAATAAGCCTGCTATCAAATTAAAAAAGGAGAAAGAAAACAAACTAATCAAAACTAACACCCAGATTATAAAAATTTTTCTCTGTAAAAACTTAGAAACTAAAAGACCGATTACAATGCCTGCAAGGCTGAGTATGGCTCGATTATAAGCGATTACAGAGAGGCTTTTATTAATGGAGACCTCCACGGTTGCAATAGAAGATGCTTGTTCCCACGAAATAAAGAGTGATGATGCAATAGCCAAAATACAGGATAATTTTAAAGGAACTTCAAACATGGTTGGCTGTGGTAAGGAGAGAAGTAAGTCAGGAGTGTTCCTCGCTTTTGGTTTTATAGAAAAAAGATAAATAACCAAACAAAAACCACCAAAAAAAAGGAAAGAACTTGCATCAATTAATAATATAAAGCTTAGATTCTGTTGTTCAGCTAACAACCCAGAGCAAGCGACACCCAGCAGACGACCCATTCGGTCAAATCCAGATTGTATAGCGGTCCAAAAATGAAGATCATTTTCAAAAAAATATTCTTGGATGCGGTATTTTTTACTTGGGGCATACGTATTATATAGGGCAGCAAGAGGAACTGTTCCGAACACTACAATCCATTTTGAATGGAATACACTGTAACACCCCAACAATAGCAGTTCAATTCCTGCCATTGATATTTCGCCCCATCCAATCACAAGAAGTGGATTTTTCTTATTTATTTTAATAATATATCTCTTCATCAAAAAGACAGTCAGAGTAATTAAGAACATAATATATGTGGTTTCAGTAAGTCGGCCACCAGAGGATCTGTATAAATAGAGTGGAACACCTGTTAGGAAAACCACATCACCAAAACTGCTGATTGCGGTTAAAAAAAGAAGGCTGATATTTTTAGGGTTGTATTGTCCCATCTTGTGAAGCTCCATTGGTAAGTGCAGATCGAATAATTAATATTATAGCTCATCGAGTTATATAGGAATTACTTTTATTTACAATCATTTGCGGGCGTGCGTCTGAACGGCAAAACTGATGTGTGCGGTGCACAAAAACTTCACTTCCTCCGCCAAAATGCCGATCCCTAGAGTGGAGTACCTTGAAGGGGGGAGCAATGGCTTTACATTCAAAATCCTGGTCTGGTGTCAAAATCTTAGTGTTTGGGGCAACGCCCATGATTCCTATGAGAATCGAACAATCTTTAGCCGTTGCAGATCCCAGTAATGAAGTCAATGTGGACTCTTTCGAAGACTATGATCAGGCCTATGATTTTTGCAAGACTCAGCAAAATGTTGGGCTCATTTTTATGCTAGAAAATGCAGGAAAAGCGCCACCGCTAGGGATTTTTAGGCAGTTGGCCAAGCCCTATGAAGATAGCAGGGGGCCTTGCTTTTCTGTCCTTGTGCATGAAAATGGAGAAACACTCCAGGGTCATAGTTCCATCAGATTTTCCAAGGGCAAAATCATAGACTATGTTTCAGCCACAGCGCTTCTCAATCCGGTAACGGCTTACCCAATCCTGACAGAACTTTGGAAAAAGTACATAGATTCTATTCAAGAATTTATTGCTCCAGAAGCACTGACTTTGGCTATTCATGAAATCGTCGAACCCATTTTGTCCTCTGCTGACCGAATTCTCATCGATCGAGTTGCAAACTGTTTGTCTCAAAAGCTTTCTGTGTCGTGGTGGGAAGCGCTGGCAATCAGGTGGGAGTCAACGCTCAAGGCGCTTGAGCAGGCCGATCCCACTCTTTGGAAAACTTTGAAATCTTTGCAACAGCTTACACAGAGGGCGACTTCTGACGAGGCTATCAAAACATCGGGTGATCTTTTTCAGTCCAAAGCGGCACTGGCAACTCGGGTTGCATCGTTTATACAGCTGCTGATTAAGCATCCCAAGCCAGAACATTTTTTGAATGAAATCACCTCCCTTTCTAAACCGGGAGCACCCGGTCTGATCAAACAGGTTACAGCACTTGCGCCGAATATAATGCTGTTTTTAAAAGATCGAGAAAAATATCGAGACCAATACGAGGTTGCTGCTTGAAGAACGACACCACACCCCATGTAGAAATAAAACCCTACAACGCCAACGATCTCTCCTTGGGCGTGGCGCTTGCCCGGGTTCACGGCGAGGTGGTCGAAGCCGAAACGCTCATCAGCTCAGCCTTCTCTCTTTACTTTCAGTGGCCAAAGCATAGAGATTGTCACATCAAAATGAATTCTTTGTCAAAGGCGATCCAATGCGTTTTGACTTATGACACTGACGAGGCCAGCCCATCTGAACTCAGAATTACACTTCCTGACAAGAATATTTTGGGTGTGTTTTCGTTGGGAGCTATTATTGAAATTCAATTCGAAGTGTTTAACGTCGCCTATTTATTTGAATCGAAAGTTACCTGCATTGAAAACGATGAAAGCAGCGAATTCCAGATCATTACCGAAGTTCCAAAAAGTCTCTTGGTTCATAAACAGCGTGCACTTCCAAGGCACACGCTCCAGGAACCAGTCCAGGGGTTTTGGCTTGGAGAAGGGGACTCCCAGGGGGTTACTGTTTCTTTGTTAGAGCTCGGTATTAATTCAGTTAAAATAAAGAGGTTTGACTCGAATTTGCCACGAGAGTTATCTGGAGAAAAAAACGTTGAAATAAAAGGAACTTTCACTCTAGATCAAAATAAATTTCAAGGAACACTTGTTGGGAGAGACAGTGAAAGCTCCATTATACAACTCCACTTTAAAGATAATCCTGAATTTGGAAAGTATTTTGATTTTTATAGGACGTTTGTGTTTCCCACTCTTAAGCCACGCTCAGAGATTCCAGCGGAGGAGGTGTTTGAGGCGTATTTGAAGACTGGATTTTTGGATAAATACGTGAATACATCATCTCCAGAGGAAAAGGCAAAATATTTTGAGGAACTTGCGGAGACGTGGAGGATATTAGATTGTGAAAAGCATCAAAACAAAGCAGATTATTGCTCATTAAATACCGCTAACGAAGTTGTTGGCTCGTCAAGCGTATGTAATGCTTTTAGAAATAATCAAAAAGAAGTGTGGGCGTTTCATCAGTTTTGCGTCTTATCAGAACCTCAGTATTTTAAAAATACTGAAGAGCTGTATTTGTGGAGAGTAACCTATTTTTCTGGGTTAATAGGCAATTTTGATTCAATTGTATGGTATGACGGAAACAGTCGGTGGCTTGAAAGAGTTTGGGTAAAACTTTCAGTACAATTAAAAGATATAAAAGAAGTGATATTTTCAATACAAACCAGAATTTGGAGTAAAAAAAATAGTACAACGGGTGAAAATGAAAAAAGATATCCAATAGAGAAATATAAGATTGGTCAATTTGGAAGAAAGTATATAAGCAGCAGCGGAGCTATTGCCTCAATAATGCCAAATTATTTAAATTTTGGAAAACTATTAAACCACGCAGTAGGGATACCCCCATATAAGAAGACAACTGACGAGTTGATCTCGCTAGCAAAAAATATTGTAGCTGATGAAGAAGTTGGGACTACGCTAAGAATTACTGCAAGTACTGAAAAAGAAAATGGGGATGATTATAATGAGCTCCCTCAAACTGTGTTAACTCGGTTATGTTACTTTAATAAAATAGAAATGCCGTACTTATTCTCGTCAATCATTCATTCAATTGCAGTAATGAAAATGAAAAATAATGTACAATAACAAAACAAATAGGATTATTAATGTATTTTTTTTCTCATTCATAGCGATATTTTTAGCTTTATTAACGCATTATTCTTCATACTTGTATTCCAGAGTTATTGCACTAAACATTTCTTTTATAAAAATTGCTCCAAATGAATTAAAAGCAAATATTAAGAGCTTATTACCGGGAGAGTATTTTATCTCATTAGGGAGACCTCGTGGCATATGTAGTATATATATTGATGATCAATTGATAGATTCAAACGCGACTTTTGGTGTTGGGCTGAGAGACTCGCTTTTGGTTGGTGCATCATTTCGACTGTCGGAAGATGCAAGATATGATGAATTGAAAATAAAATGTAGAACGCAGCAGGGGTTTCAGTTATATTTTAGTTCTGCTCCAATAGTATCCAGTAGGGGTCTGGGTTTAGTGCTACAAACATGGAGATCAATCACACAGATATTGTTTGGCCCTGTTTCCACTTTGTTTTTATTTTTTTATTTAGTAGTAGAAATAATTATATCTAGAAGAAATAAAAATATAATTGTTCAAGAAAAAAAAGAAAATAAAGTAAAAACATTATTATTTTTTTCTATTATTTCATTTTTATATGCAGTTTCATTGTCTTATGCGACTAGATTATGGTTAACCAGTGCTTTAGCAACTGATTTTCATATTTTTATAAGAAGTGTGTTCTCGTTTTGTTTTTTCATGGTTTGTTGCAAGTATACTCATCGTATAAATAAGATATTTTATTTACATTTATTGCAAATAACTGTAATGATTTTTTTACATTTATTTTATACAAAATATATTGTTCTTGCTTATAAAATAAGCTATTTAATATTTATTTGTAGTCCGGCTGTATTAACTTGGGAATTCAGGAAAAACAGCCTTTCAAGAATCAATATGTTGTTTATGTCTTTGTGTTTTACTTTTACAGTTCTTTTGCCAGTTGATTATATATTTGCCTTTGTGCTCGAAACAGAAAACCTCACCCCCTCCATTATCACCATCCTATGCTTTGGCATCATCTACATCCGCTCCCTTGAGGGCGTGATCAGAGAGAGTGCGGAAATAGTCATTCAACAAATATCGAACGCGTTTGAGAAGTCCAATAGTGTCGAAAAAGTTCTTACTACGATTACGCAGATTACAAGTCAATCAACACGATTTTCGCGATCATCTGCCTATTTAGATGGGTATTTTTATGGAGTGTCTGATACACCTGAGAAAACGTTCGTCAGAATTTGTGAAACAGGTTATCGAAAAGATACCACTCAAGACAAATTTATAGAATATACTCATGATCGTGGCAAGTGGATGCAGCAAGCACTGAGTCGGCAGGAAGTCATCGTAAATCAGGGAAATCAAGACTTGGCTTGGTTTGCGATCGTACCTCTTGGAAAGCACGCTTGTATTAATATTTCAGATGATCAATTTACTAGAAAAAAAGAAATTAACACACGGATTGAGATGCTCCAACTCATTCTACCGATACTCAATCGGTTTAAAGATCGATTGACAGATTTTACACTCAAGCAGTGTTTGGCACTCGAAAAACTTCGTGTGAAATATGGGCATCACCACCAAAAGGCGATCATAGGTAGTATTTTTATAGACATAGATCATTACAGTCTCAATACAGAAAAATACGGAGAACCTTATTTGTTATTTGTGAGTGATGTTTATATGCCTGCGTTGATAAAAAAAGTGGGAGTTTTTGCTGCAGCAGAATATTTTAGGGGTGATGAGGTCTATTTTGTAGTTGTTCAGGATTTGATTCCTCAAGAGTTGACCGTTGAAAAATCTTTTAGCAGTGCGCTCAAGGCTTCTGTTGATTTTGTAGAAAATGAGGGTTTTGAGCTTTGTAACAATCTTGGGTTTCCAAAGGTCACCGTAAAAATAGGGGCGGCAATTGGTGCGGGAACGCTGGTCTGCGATTCGATTAAGGTGCGCACGTCTGGGCAGTCTGTCAACGAAGCTAAGCGCTTGATGGACCAGGCAAATGAAAACCAAATTCTTTTAAGAAGTACGTCGTCTGATCCGTCTTTTCTTGAAGGCTTTCATTTTGGTCCTGAGTTCACAGTGATTCAAAAGAAGAACATCATTTCGGCTAGGGTGATTCGGTCTGTAGTTGCACAGAATGAAGGGGCAGAGCAGGTTGGAGGCAGGATTAGGATTGTGGCCGAGGGGTGACTCGTGTTATTTTCGCATAATGAAGTTTAGGTGGTTTTTTGTTTCTTTGGAGAATCCAACTGCATAAGAAGATACTCTGAGGTAAGAGTGTGCACACTGTAACTGAACACAATTT
>JAHFAB010000385.1 GCA_023250795.1 Bacteriovoracaceae bacterium | reverse complement strand
AGTCAAAAACTGAAAACTGTAAAAAACCGACTCTTGAGCACTGAGTTTATTGATGAAGACACTGTCATTTCATAATCTAAAAATAGGGCGGGCTGCGAAAACAGTTTTGCTAGAAGTTGACTCGGTTCGTGATCTGATTTCTATAAAATCGGGATTGAATTTAATCATCGCTCCAAACGGTTATGGTAAAACTACTTTCTTACAAACACTGGCTGGGATTCTTGCTCCCTTAGAAGGCGAGATCCAGTTTGAGGGTCGCGTTTTTGACCGCGAGAAAATGGCGCTCTACCTCTCAGAATATCTCATCTTTCCAAAGTTTGTTTATCCACAAGAGTGGATCGAGTACGTGGCTGGAAAAAGGGGACTCGCTCACCTAGAGAACTGGATTGCAGATTTCTCGCTCCTATCCTCTATGGGCCAATACATGGGACGCCTCAGCCAAGGTACGCGGCGCAAAGTGACATGGCTGGCGGCACACGCCTCTCAGAAAGAGGTTTTACTTTTAGATGAGCCCTTGGACGGTTTAGATCTCCTTGCGATCCACACTGCCAGAAAAATGATTTTAGAGTGGAAAAAAGAAAATCGTGTGATCTGCATCGTCGCGCATCAGCCCTGGGAGCTTTTGGACTTATGCGATGAGATTTTTTTGATCAAGGATAGACGGTTGAAAATTTGGAAAAACCTGGCGAACTCTTCGCATCCCACTTCTTTAGAGCTTTTTCGTCAAGAAATTTTTAGGGCTTATTTTTGAGTTAAATGGCTCATCGGACTTTCGAGTGGGTAGCATGATTTTGGAGTACAAGATCCAGAGCGTATAACTCCACGCGCAGAGCTAAATCTCTACCCACTCAAATCCCTGGAGAGCTCACTGGAGTACTTCCCATCTTTTGTTTCATAAACTCACTTCCAAACCACTGCGTAGCTCTGTAGAGATTGTGGGCGGAGCAAACCAGTTCGATATTCTTCTCTGAACTATCCTGGCTAATGGCATAGGGAGTCACATGATCTAGCTGGAGTCTCCTTGTTTCGTCGCATCTGTGCCCGGTCTTCACGTCCACATGCTCACACCTGCTCTGTGCTCTGACCCAGACGGCCCGCTCTATTTGAACAGAACAGTGGCGGCGCTGGGTTTCAAGGGGGTTTTGAACTTGGTGCTGAACTTCAGCCGGCTGAAGTAAACTGTCTTCGTGGCCTGGAGTTTTTTCTAAGTCCGTCTTCTCCCCCTTCATCTCCTCTTTTTTCCTCTCCTGTCTTCGAGTGATTCTCTGGGCTTTTCTTATAGGATCAATTCGGTCCAACATAAAGTCAGACATGATATGAAAGAGTTCCTGATAGCTCGGGCTTGGGTTTTGATGAGCCGTCAGGTCTTTGATCTCGTTAAACTTTTTCATCAGCTCTGGATCAGCGTTGAAAAAAATACCGATCAAATCATCAGATAACTTTTTCTCTGTCTCTGGTTTTGCGGCTGTCTGCAATTCAGGAAAATGCTGATGGAGGATCGCCTCGGTCTGTTTCTTAGACTTTCCTTTTACTTTTTCAAGTAGGCTCTTTTTATCTTCCGCACTGACTTTGATCTTCGTTTTTCTCTTTTTAGCCTTACACGCACTTTGAACCATACTCAAAGTGGTCATGCTCAGTTCCCCCGTTTCTATGGCCTGCTTGATTTCAGGAAGTTCATCTACAATGTCTAGAGTGTTCAGGCGATAATAAGCTGCAGCCTCTGAGTATTTCAGTTCCACAACGCAAAAGGTAAACAAAGAAGGATATCCCATTTCTAGATGGAGACTCCTGAACCTGATCTCTCTCAAAAAAGAAATAACTTTCAGACTCAGAGTTCTTTCTTGTGAAACCAAGATCTGGAGTCCTGCCAAAAGTTCTGCGTTTGTATAGTGTTTGAGAGAGATGTTTTCCATTTTAAGCCCCTTCTGTTAATATTTTTTTCAGTTAAACCACCTGAGAAGTAACTACTAAAACAAAATCATAAAATCAATAAAAAACTCTAAAAAAAAGCGATTATTTTAAAAAAAAATTAAAAATCTCACAAGTGATTTGAGTGGGTAGAGATCCAGCTTCGCGCGTGGAGTTATGCGCTCTAGGTCTTGCACTCCAAAATCACGCTACCCACTCGAATGTCTGAAGATCCAGTTAAATAAACACTCTCTCCTTGCATGCTCTAAACGGATTCTACAACCGAGCACTGCGAGTATTGAGCGATTGACATTGCCCTGAACCGCTCTTATGATTCCTTAGGAGCGAAAATCACATGAAAAAATCATTTTTAATTCTAACAGTCCTCGTTTTAACCTCTTTTTCCTACGCGAGCGAATACAAGGTCGACCCTGTTCACTCGGGTGTTGGATTTCAGATCCGTCATTTTGTCAGTAAGGTCAATGGAGAGTTTAGAGAATATCAATCGACGTTTAACTTCGACGAAAAAAATCTTAAAAGCTCAAATGTCAGCTTTACTGTCGATACCAAAAGTATAGACACTCGGAATGAAAAACGGGATGAACATTTGCGCTCAGCAGATTTTTTTGATGTGGAAAAATTTTCGACTGCCTCTTTTCATTCAAAAAAAATAACTTCTTCAGGAAAAAATAAATATAAACTTGCTGGAGACTTCACCCT
>JAHFAB010000036.1 GCA_023250795.1 Bacteriovoracaceae bacterium | reverse complement strand
GCTTCTCCAAAAAGATTGAAACGCTATTTACTGAATAAAAATAAAACTGTTATTTTAGACGAGGTTCAAAAAATTCCTTCCATTTTAGATGAAGTCCACCGTCTGATTGAAAATGAAGGCCTGCAATTTGTTTTAACTGGATCGAGTGCTAGAACACTAAAGCAAAAAGGCGTCAATCTCCTGGCGGGGAGAGCATTAACTTTTAATTTTTTTCCTCTGACTGCATTCGAATTAAGTGAAGACTTTGATCTCAAATTCGCTCTACGGTTTGGGATGTTACCCAAAGTGTGGGGGAAATCAGAACCTAAAAGATTTCTAAAATCTTATGTAAAGACCTATTTGAAAGAAGAAATTTTTCAGGAAGGATTGACTAGAAGTTTACCTGCATTTTCTCGGTTTTTAGAGGCTGCAAGTTTTTCTCAAGGGAGTCTTCTCAATCTGTCGGCTGTAGCACAAGATTGCGCTGTTCCGAGAAAATCAGTAGAAAATTATTTTGAAATTTTAGAGGACATTCTGCTTGGAGTTCGAGTTCCTTGTTTTACAATGCACGCAAAAAGAAAAGTAGTTACACATCCTAAGTTTTATTTTTTTGATACGGGTGTTTTTCGTAGTTTAAGACCCAAGGGGCCTTTAGATTTGGATGAAAATTTAGATGGAATTGCTTTAGAAACATTGGTGTTTCAAGAGTTGAGAGCACTCAACGCCTATTTTGAATTTGATTATGCAATCTCATTTTGGAGAACTGAGTCTGTCTCAGAATTTGAAGTTGATTTTATCCTCTACGGTGAGAAAGGCTTAAAAGCATTTGAAGTAAAAAAAATATCAAAACTAAGAAGCTCGGATTTTCGAGGACTCAAGGCATTTCTTGAGGATTACCCGATGGCCCAACCTTATTTGCTCTATGGCGGTGAAAGAGAGCTGAGAGAAGGACCGATAAAGATCTTGCCCATTTCTCAGTTTTTCAAATCAGCTAGACAATTGTTAGAATAACTCTTACTTTATTAGGATATGTTCTGTTGAAAAGTTGATGGAGTTCAAAAGTTTAGATTTTCGGGAGAAAATAATTAAGATGCAAAATAAAATGGGATTTAGCATAACTGAAGTATTAGTTGTTACTGGATTGATTGGCATACTCGCCTTAGGCTTTATGAAGCTTTCGGAGTTAAACTTTAGGTCAACCAGAACTGTAGCAGTAAATTATGAACTGGCAAGTTTTAGAGATGAAATTCGTCAGTTTCTTTCTATTCAGGACAATTGCATAGCCAGTTTTATCGACAGTAGTAGTCCGACCACACAATTTCCAGATTCAATCATAAAATTTTCTTTTCAGAATCTAAAAGAAAAAAATGTTCCAATCCCAAAATTTCAAACAAATACTTTGTATCGAGATGGGACACTTCAAATCAAAGACATTACGGTGGGGCCTTTTACGCCAAAACCTTTGGATCCTTTTACAGGTACGGCAAAACTGATCATAAAATATAAAAAACAAGGATCGGTTTTTGGGGGAGAAGAAGTGACTCAGAACATGGATTTATTTGCCTCACTGAAGGGAGGAACGGGGGTTGACAAGAATAATCTTTTCTCCTGTTCAATAAAACCTGTAGCGTCAAGTAGTGGTGGTGATTGTGCAACTAGATCTTGTGTGAGGGCAGAAATTGAAAAAGCAACAGGGAGCAATTGCTTTGAAACAACAGGGAGTTGTTCTGGCGACTACTCTTTGGCTTCTGTTACATCAAAAAGCATATGTGTTTATGTTGCGAGAGATAGTTACTCAGGCGGTACTACAGCTAGTGGTGGAGGCCCTAAAAGCCCAGGGATGATGTTAGTTGCCCCTATTGAAATCAATGGGCTTTGTCCTGATCGAATAGGACATTTTCCAAGTTATATCAGTGGCGGGTATCTCCAAGGAGAGTCAGAACTCCTGCTTACTCAGAAAACAAATATTCTCAATATTTGCTGTCGAAAATTTCCCCCATGAGTGGGAAGAAGTTGATGTAGGTCTAAATGCCACGACAAAAAATTCTTTTTTTCATTGCTCTGTTTTTATTGGGGGGTACCTTTTTTTTACTGTGGAATGATTACGAAAATCCACGCTGCATTGAAGATATAATCACTAGCCAAGTGAGCGGAAGGTCTCTCGAAGGAGTGGTTACAGAAGGCAGTCGTGTAGAAATACTAAAGGGATTTTATCATTGTAATAAACTCCATCGAGAAGATCTTATTGTTTACCAAACTGAAGACGGAAGAGACCCTCTTATTAAAATCGTCAAGGGAATTTCAGGAGATCGGTTTTTTCTTGAGAAAGTGGGTGAATCATGGCGAATTCGAATCAATGGTAAATTTTTAAGAACTTCGCAGGGAGAGCCTTATCAGTTTAGGGGCTCAAAAGCCGAAATACTCCTAAAAGAGCAAGAACGAAGCGATGGGCTCATCCCTTCAGGTTATGCACTCATTTTTGGAAATATTGCACAAGGTTCTGTGGATAGCAGTCGTTTTGGCCTTATCCCTCTTGGAAAAATCATTGGAAAAGCAATTTGTTCCGAATGTTTTTAGGAGGGGACAAAATTCTCCTGTGGAGTGAGATAGATAAACCTGAGCACCCTAAATCCTTCTCGCATCAAACAAAATCGAGATGACGTTCTGGAGAATTTCGAACATTACGGCTGGAGCCAACGGTTTTCCGTCAAATCCTTTGATATTTTGGGGAAAATCTTTGGGATCAAAATCCACAAATTCTGTCGAGGTTTCACTGAGGTCGTTCCATCTGGTTTTAAACATCTGATCATGTGCTTGGGCTGTCACAGAGTCATAGACTTCTAATTGTTCTTCCCGAAATGAGCCATACATGGTGGATTGATCCTTATTGGCAGAGCCGACAATGACGGACATTCCATCGGCAGAGATGGTTTTCCCATGGAACTCTTGATCGACCCCCTTACCGCCTTCGAGGATATTTTTCCATTTTATGGCAATCCCATGGTCATGGAGTTCTTTTAGATAGATATAATTAGGTGGAAATTTGTGCAAGATAGCTTGGATCTCAAGTCCAGGGTGATCTTCTTTCGCTTTAAACAGAGCTAGAACCACCCTTCGATCGAAAAGAAATTGGTCGTTGATGTAGATGGTTTTCTTTGCAGAGAGAATCATTTGGATTACTTCGTCGACAGCACTCATACGTGTAGAATCCCAATTGTTCATTCCTGTGCGCACGACTGTATTTCCAACGTTAAGAACTGAAAGAGGAGCACTTCGGTCGCGGGTGGCTTTTCCATTGGCATCACGCTCGAGAAGGTCAAAGGGTTTTAGGATGTTTTTCGCATTTTCATCGATCGACTTTGACAAGGCTTGGGGATCTTTTGCCCATCCGTTTTTGGCAAGATAAGTCGCAAAGCTGGGATATCCATCTCCCTTCAGTTGACGTATGAGGTCTGCATAACTAGAAGGATCAGACATCTCCTTTTTTAATCCCACGGCCATATCATCATAGTATTCGTCTTGAACGACCGCAGCCACAGGGCCACTGACTTTGACGATTTCGTCATAACAGATAGCCCCGGATGCGTCAGTGAGGTTTTTAGAGCCTACAAACGCAGTAGGATTTTCTGTTTTTACATCGATTACAATGGTTTTGCTGTGATCTGAAATGGCTCTGCCGTAGAGGACCAGGTGTTTCTGGATCCCAGATTCGACCAAAAACACGTCGCTCACCATGCCCTCGACAAATTTTGGCAATCCCGAGTGGTGTTCCTTAATATAAGCGCCTGTGATGACCAAGCGATCAGGATGAAGATACGAATAGGCAAGAAGGTAGTTAAACACAGGGCGCATCTCGGCCTCGTGTCCATAGTGATTGTAATTGTCTCGAATGATGAAAGCTTTGAGAGAGCCTTTTTTTGTCTCTAGATTTTCGACCAAGTGTTTAGCTAGGCTTGCTCCCATCGTGCCACCTAAAAAGAAGATGTCCATGAAGATCGTTTCTTTGGCTAGATCGATGCCGTTGAGAAGATCTTTGAAAACGCCTTGGGTTTGATTCCATACGGGATGCTCTTTTGTGGATGGATAGAACCCTTCTTTTTCTGTGAAGACATCGAGTGGATTTTTTTCAATCCGTTTTAATAAAGCAGAAAAGCTTCCCGCTCCACTCAAGGGATAAAGCCTTTCCATGGGGCCATTTTTCCCATTTCTGACCTCCAAAGTTTTCATGAGTTTTTCTGAGGTGTCATTGGGCTTTAGGTACTCTACTTTATTTCCAGGCACCCATGAAGACGTAGAGATGACGTGTCCCAAGCTCGATGGAAACAGAGCTGTTAGATCTAAGTTGAAATAAGGGTTTACTTTGAACTGAAGAGTGTTGACCTGATCTTTTCTGAACGTATCTGTAAGACAATGAGCTGCATTGACAAAGGGTAATACAGAAATACTTGTCCCTTGGTCTTCTTCTTCGGTGTCAAAGGCTCCACTTTTGTACACAAAGGACAGGAGTCTAGGTTCTTTTCCGTTTTGTGGGTTGCTTTCAAAACACGTATTGATCTTGCTCACCACTGCGTCGATATCCTTAAAGTGTGTTAAAAACTGTTGAGCTAAAATCATCTCCTCAGAATTAAGGCCCGTATTTTCTTCAGATGGATTTTGTCTGGGATCTTCTAAAATTTCTAAGAGAGCGGCTTTGCGCTCCAAAAGATAATGCCTCACAAAGGGGAGGTATTTTTTTCGCTCAAGGAGATTATCTTTTCTTAGAAAATAACAGATGGGGCCAATCGTTTTTTCTGCAGGGAAAAAAGGCTTCAGATTTCTTTGGCATGAGTCAACGTAACTGTACATCGATTCTTGTCCAAGCCAGTTTTGGAGGCGCTCTGTGACGGTTGGGTTATAAAGATAATCTTTTACTTCTTTGACGCTTTGTTCGAGCTCGTTCCGATCTATAAGACGGGCGGTCAGATCACGGTCTATTTCAGCACAGTATGCAGAGTTTGCTGAGAGAACTGATGTCAATAGAGTGAATATAAGAGTGGTTTTTTGCGTTTTTTTCATAAATATCTCCGCTATAATTCCTTGGACTAAATTTCTGGCTTATGCCCCAGTGCTTGATTAAAGAGTTTTGTCATCCATTCAGTGCTCATGACCTCCGAGTCGAGTTTGGTTTTGAGCCCGACTTGTGCTTTTTCTAACTCTGCATCAAGATTTTTATTAATCTCATCTTGAAAACCCTGGTCGGCATCCAAGAGGTGAAAAGCACCAAAGCGAAATCTTGAACTCCCTATATCTAGTCCGGGGCTAACGATCGTATGAAGATTGGCAAGTTTGTGTTTCACAAGATCTAGATTCATTTCTCTAAAAGCAAAACGAAGTTTTAAAATGGGGTGTTTGGTGAGGTCTATTTTTTTGTTGATGCCCCATTTATTGATTGTTATTTCTTTTAACACCCCATTGAGTGTAAGCGCTGCATTTTCTTTTTTGCTGTTTAAAATATGAAAATTACTTTGGTCATCATCCTTAGAGGTCTCGTGAACTCTTTCTTCGTACTTTTCAAATTCACCCAGTTGGACAAAGACTTCTGGATCTTTTTTAGAATCACTCAGGTCTAAGTTTAGGGTGAGAACGGCAACGGGAGGAAGCTCTGAGCCTTTTTTTCCTACCTCTGGGATTTCCATTGTATCAAATTTTACTTGAGGGTTCTCTTGCTCGAACTTCTCTGTTCTCGGTGTGAGACAGAGTAAAAGATCTAAGGTGAGCTCCACTTTATCCGGAGCCACAAATATAAAAGCCTCTGAAGCTAAGAGTTGAGCAGGGGGTCTGGAAGCTTTTGGCAATGCTTTGACTTGATCATAAAGCTTTTTTTGAAGTGCAGTAATATTTTCATTCAGTCTTTTATCAAAGGTTTTTCCATAGGAGCCTCGCATGACGTTTACATTTTTTACAGCTTGAATGTTGAATTTATCAGTCCCGTACGATAGCACACTTGCGTTGAAATTAATGTCATTTGTCAGGCCCCAGGGGGCAATGAAAACCTTGTTCATTTGAGGAAAAAGTGTGGAATCGGTTCCTGCTAAAGATTTTGCCTCAGTGATGGCTTTGGAGAGTTCGTTGCTGGCATTTTGAGGGCTCAGAGATTTTCGAAGCGTTTCAGTCATGCTGAGGAGGTTAGTGAGGAGATCTGCTTTTCCAGACGGAACACTTTGAGAAAGCTCGCTCATCATGGGGATGAGTGACTGTGTGCCAGCTGCAAAAACGGCATTTCTGATTTTTTCAATTGCCAACGTTTTCCCACTCGGGTTTACAAGATCTTCATTGAAGTCGAAGGCAGCCTCAGGGGGGTTCAGAATGAAAAGTCGATAATCTGAGTGCCCGGCGTATTGGGTGAAAGAGCTGGCCAGGGCTGGGAGTGATAGGAAGGGCATAAAACTTAACGAAAAGCGCATTAACGAGCGTGAAAAGTGCATAAACAACCTCTGTTAACGCAATGCGTAACACAGGCGGGGTCAGGATACAATGGGATCATTCAGATTAATTTTGCAGGTATTTTAAGTTTTTTTGCTGCTTGGTATTGTTTTTTATCTGAAGTGACAAAGAGATCGCAATTTATTATTTTTGCTGTGGCCAGGTGTATTGCGTCTAACGATCGAATGACTGTATTTTCTAAACAAAACACAGCTTCTTCAATGAGCTCTGGATGTGGCTCAATGAGGGTGGCTTGCTGAAAGTCTTGAATCATTGTTCTCTTAATGTCCAAATAGGTGTCTTGGGTGAGTTTTTTTTCTCGAATGAGTCGATTTAAAGCAGAAATAAGTTCTAAGGCACAAAGAGTACTTAGAAAAATCTGTGTGGCTTTCGTGCAATATTTTAACACTTGATCGGTCCCTGGTTCCAGTACGTAGCGTTTTGCAAGAGCTGAAGAATCTAATGAGAGTTTCACTGCTCTATTCTTTTCTAGCTGAAAGGAGAGCCCTACTGAGAGAAATGCCTGCAAGATTTATTGGAGAAGCCTTTTTCCAAGTAGATAAGTCCTTTGCTTTTACAGGGGAAATAATAGCAATGGGCTTTCCATAACGTAAAATTTCTACTGTTTCTCCACTTTCTACGGCATCAAAATAATCTTTAGCTTTGTTTCTAAACTCAGAAAAGGTAGCTGAGAGCATAAATCCTCCTTTTGTACATAATAATGTACAAAAGGAGGGGTGTCAATAAGATTTTAAGAGAGGGGTTAACTTCTTCTGCGGAATGCCGATAGGGGTCAAAGAGGGGTAGGACAAATGGCCAATCAGGCCCTTTTTGAGAAAGCGGTTTTAGTGAGTCGTTTTTCTAAAAAACTGACAGCTTTGGCTCAAATCAGCCTAAATTCTGAAAATGCCACAGGCTCTCAGAAAGTCTGTGAGGAGTTGGCCGAGGAGTTTCACCTCGTTGGTCTACATTCCATTTCAGATTTTCTGAAAACTTGTGCTCAGCTTTGTGAAAAAATTTCTAAAGTAAAAACGGGTTCAATTTTTCATGATAATGCCGATTTAATATTCAAAGCTTCTTTAGTGATTATTGAGGGTTTTTTGGCAGAGTGGACAAACCAGAATATAACTACTGAGAAAGAGCAAATCGCTTGGTATTGGGTGGAAAGGTTTTCTCGTTTTGAAAAGCGCATACATAGAATGATGATTGAATCACAGTTAGTGGCGCCAGAGGCTGGCCCTCTAGTTCCATTGGAATCTAAAAAGTTTAATGAAGGATGCGGGGATGAAATCCTCAAACTCATTTCGAATTATGCTTCAGAAATTCAAAAGAAAATTCATGAAAGAAACAAGGAAAGAAGTGAAGAAGTTTTAAAAAGAGAAAAATACGACTCTCCACTTTTGAAAGAAGTAAAAAAAGTGACAGAGGAAGTGGTGAAAAAATTTCGTGATGGAGAGATTGCGCCTACGGTCGAGTATCAGGTTTTCAGACTGATGGGGCGCCGTTATGCTGTTCCCATTCGCTGTGTAAGGGGTGTGGGTAAAGTGGTTATGGGCTCTTGGCTGAGTCATCGAATACAAGTGGGCCAGAATGATGTTTTTCTCTGTGATTTGAAAAGTGTCTTAGGTTTAGACGGTGAGGCTGGAGGAGTTTTTGTCGCTCTTGCATCTCGTCAAGATGGCGTGATTGCTTTTGCTGTGGATGGAGTGGAGAAAATAACGCTTTTCAGTGATCAGTTTAGAAAAACTCAGGTAAAAGATCGCGTCAAAGGGAGGAGTTCTGTTTATATAGACGAAGTTGTGTTTGCGCGAGAAAGCCACTCGCAGTCTACTCCCGTAACTCTTCTCAATCCCGAAAAACTTTTGGAAGTCGCCAAAACCTTTGATAGTGGTAAATCGGGTCCAACCAAAATTTCTTCTTAAGAATTGACTCCTGGTAAGCTCTCGCATTAAGCTCGGGGCTCCATGAATAACTCCAAGACAAACTCCACAACAAACATCAAGCTGCCCTTTTACCTTTCACAGGTTCCCGCTGGGTTTCCTTCTCCGGCCGAGGACTATGTTGAAAAATTTTTAGATCTCAATGAGCACCTCATTGATCAACCAGCCTCTACCTTTTTTGTAAAAGTGCGGGGTGAGAGTATGAAGGATGTGGGGATACGCAGCGGTGATTTACTCATCATCGATCGATCCAAGACGGCGAAAAATAATTCGATTGTTTTGGCCGTGGTAAACGGGGAGTTTACTGTGAAAAAATTACTGAAGAAAACAGGCCAAACTGTTTTGAAAGCAGAAAATCCAGATTTCCCTCCTCTAGAAATCAAGGAAGGGATGGATTTTGAGATTTGGGGAGTCGTGATCCATGTTATCCACTCCTTCCGATGAAGCTATGGCCGCTGAAACTTTAGCTCTCGTGGATTGTAATTCTTTTTTCGCGTCTTGTGAGCGGGTGTTTCAGCCTCGTCTAAAAAATCGGCCTGTGATTGTTCTCAGTAATAACGACGGATGTGTGGTTGCAAGAACTGATGAAGCTAAAGCGCTTGGAATTCCCATGGGGGTTGCTTTTTTCAAAGTGAGAGACCTAGTTAAAAAAAATGGTGTTCATGTTTTCTCATCTAATTTTGCACTTTATGGAGATTTTTCTGCCCGTGTGATGAAAACGCTTTCTGGGTTTACACCCGAGTTAGAAATCTATTCGATTGATGAAGCGTTCTTGTCTCTGAAGGGGTTTGAATCCAGAAGTTTAACAGACTATGCACGTAGCATTCGTGAAGCCGTGATGCAAAACGTAGGTATTCCCGTTTCCATTGGACTTGCGCCTACTAAGGTGTTGGCAAAAGTGGCCAATCAAGTTGCTAAAAAGAAAAACGGTGGGGTTTTTGATCTTTCTTCGCAAAAAACTCAAGACGAAGTGCTTAATTATTTTCCAGTCGAAGATATTTGGGGCGTGGGACGACAGTCTACGGAAAAATTGCATCGGTTAGGGATTCGTACCGCAAAGCAACTCAGAGATGCGGAGCCCTGTTTCATTCAAAAAATCCTGACGGTTGTGGGGAGAAGGATTTTAGATGAGCTGAAGGGAACTCCGTGTATTCGGTTGGAACAGGAGAGTAGAAATAAAAAACAGATGATTTGTTCTCGAAGTTTTGGAAAACCCATTTATGAACTTTCGGAACTCAAAGAAGCGGTGGCTTGTTATGTGACTCGAGTAGCGGAGCGATTACGAGGTGAGAAATCAGTTTGTAATGCGCTCCAAGTTTTTATTCAAACGAATCGTTTCAAAGAGGACGCTTATTTTAACATCACGACTTTGCATTTTATTACTGGAACTTCAGCCACCCCGAGACTGATCACTGCAGCCCATGAGGGGCTAGAGAGAATTTACCGCTCAGGTTATGCTTACAAAAAGGCAGGAGTTATCTTGTTAGATTTCACTCTGGAAAATCAGAAGCAACTTTCTCTTTTTGATTCTGAGCAACAAGAGGCCGATGAAAAAAGGATGAAAATCGTAGACCAGATCAACCGAAAAATGGGCCAAGATACAGTAAAAATGGCTGCCTGTGGGACTGAGAGAGCTGGCCCTCGTTCTGAAAGCCGGAGTCCATGCTATACCACGCGATGGGGGGATTTGCTTTGTGTGGGGTGAGCTGTGAGCCGTTACCTGTGAAAGTGACAGAGACGGTATAAGTGAGCTGCGAGGATATCGGCTTGTTCTTACAACTTCTCAGTACCGAAAAGAGTAAGTAGTGTTTGAACTTCAAAGCTCCATTCAAAGATCAATTTGACCGAGCACTTTTGAGTATCCTATTAAACCTTGCCGAGGGATCAGCTAACCC
>JAHFAB010000472.1 GCA_023250795.1 Bacteriovoracaceae bacterium | reverse complement strand
TGAATCTAGGTTTATCATGCTTGCAGAACGCGCCCCTCGAATACGCAAATTCTTCAAGTTGATGAATCCTGGCAGTGTCAAATTCAGCCAACCCTAGTTCGGAAAACATCTCATCACGCTCACTCTGGCCATATCCTCTGATTTGCGTAAGTTGAGGGTTTTCACCGGGTATAGGAGGAGTTAAGTTGAGTGTATGGATGACTACTTTTTTTAGAAGTTCTTCACCCGCAAAAATCTGGCTCGTCGATAAAATGATCGAAGATAACAGCAAGCATTTCAAACCGCTTCTTATTCTTTTCATAAATCTTCCCATTGAATCTAGACACGAGGCTCGACGACAATATTTCACTAGCAAGAATTCGCCTTCTTTCCTCAAAGGATAATATCATTAATATTAATATATTATAAGAAGATATTGCACTGAGTTAAATTATCTCCTATACTTGCCGAAAGAGTAAAGAAGGGAGTCCATTGTGGGTGGGAAATATTCCCTCGCTGTGGTTAAAAATTTGGTCGACCAATACAAACAAGGCAATAATACGGCTCTCTGGTTTTCAGCACGATCTCGATCTCTCGATGCAGTTGTAAAAGTTCTTTTCTGCAATGAGGTTGACGCAGAGACAAAAATTCTGGATGGACTTTTGAGACTCAAAGAGTCTGATTTCTGTCGATCAAATATACAATGGAACACAGTTGTTGATGAATATGGGCTTGAAAACTATCTCGGCTACAATTGGTATATAAAATTTACGATTGAGCGTCAAAGCAGTGTTGAAACCTTGGAGCAGATTTCTTTTCATCCTTTGGAAAAGAACATGCGTTTGGCTGATGGACGCGAATTAACCGCGAATTTAAAAAAGTAGGGGACGCTATGAGCACACTAGATCTTAGCAGGAAAATATGCAGTGAATGTGGAAAGAAACATTACGAGAGGAAGAATATTGTAGGATTTTGGGATCATCCTTGGGCAGACTATCCATGTGTTTTTCTTTTGAACGCAGTCCCTTTATGGATATGCACAAATTGCAAAAACGTTGCGTCGGTTAAGGGGGATTCAGAAAATCTTGACTGTGTGATTGAAGATTCTATACGAGAACAGACTTCCCAATTTATCGAAATTATTAAAGCTAAGGGCCAAATTAGTAGTGAAAGAGTTGCGCAAATTATTGGTATTTCCCCGTCGTATTTGGCGAGTCTTCATCAAAAGAAAAAGACACCTTCTTTCAATCTATGGAATGAGCTAAAGGCTATTGCCATTTCTCCGGAGGAGATGATTAAGAGGTTAGACCCGTCATGGGATCTATTGAAGGGAAAACTTTTGTTACGGGCTTAGCAAAGCTTTTCACTACCCAAAGCTCTCTGTGGAAAAAACGATCCACCTAATAAAGCAAAAGCAGCATCGTTGCCGAAATCATTGGCAACAACAGAATTCAGGGGACCTAAAGTGCGTCGCCATTGGCGGAGGCCAGCATTGCGACTAAAGAAGTGACCAAGCCCAGGGTAGCTACGAAATTTGGCAAGGCTCTTGCCTTCTCGTTCACATTCTTCTTTCAAGGCAAGCGCCTCTTGATAAAGAGTTTGCGTATCCGTCTCACCTTGGTAGATGTAGGTCTTGTGAGCAAACTGGGCGTGTCTCTTGAGAAACGAGCCGTCTTCGAAATACTCACGAAACCATAACCTGGGCAGTCCGCTGAGTGAACCCACAGTCTCAATGTTCCACGGAACATCATCGGATCCCACAGCTTCAAGGAATTGATCAAATCGGCTCTGGAATTTACCTCTCCATTCTTCACGAGTGATTTGCGCAGGATCTACTGCATCAAAAAACTCAGTCAGATCTTCCCACGAATAGGGAAGCATCCTCGTGGTATTTTCTTCCGTGACGGGTTTGCCAAAACCTGTAAGCTCAGCCCACCCCAATTCCTTGGCGAATGGCTCATAGTCTGAGCGAGTGATGAACTCAGATCCAGTGGGTTTTATGAGATCGAATAAATCCCGCTTTGCTGCGACAAGTTGGTGCTCTACATTTTCCGATAAAGGGCGCACGGGTGTTCCGAATAGAAACAAGGAATGAAGTTCCGGACGAACTTCGGCAACGCGATTCGCGAGAAGAGTTCCTTCGCTGTGACCTAGGATTGCCATTCGGCTCGGATCGATCTCTTCAAATCCTTGCAAGGTATCAAAAGCAGCAAGCGCATCCTTATAAAGATTGCTAGCGGTGGCTTGATCAAACCTCTCTTCGTCGACTCTGAACTCAGAACAATTTGGGTCCGTGGATTCGATACCTCGTTTGTCATAAGCGAAGCTCGCAATGCCACGCTCAAGCAGAGCCCTTTCAAGTGGTTCTAAGATTTTATGCGCCTTAGCGTCCTCAGCAAAAACCCCCTCTTCACGCGGAATTGCTTCATAGCGATTGACTCGGCCGCTTCCTACCAAAAACAGGACGACAGGAACTTTCTTGCCCTCACTTCCATGCGGAAGTTTCAAGCTCCCTTTCAGTATGAGACCATCATGAGTGCGGATTTCGCACATAAGTGAATTGTATAACATTTGCAGACCTTTCTTTTCTAAGCGGGGAGACTTGCACCGTTGCTTTCCTTCGAGTATTCAGTGAATCACGTTGAAACTTGAGGGGAGCC
>JAHFAB010000035.1 GCA_023250795.1 Bacteriovoracaceae bacterium | reverse complement strand
TCAAATTGACTTCGACGCTTATAAAAAAATCCTGAATGACCAAAAACAAGCTGGGATCTCAGGTGTCATTCCCTGTGGAACAACCGGAGAAGCCCCTTGCCTGACACTAGAAGAGAAAAAAGCGCTGATTGAAACTGCGCTCAAAGAACTCAAAGGCTCCAAAACCCAAGTCGTCGCTGGCACAGGATCCAATGATACAGCTTCTACGCTAGAGTTCTCCCGTTGGGCTTCTGATCAAGGTGTCAAAGGGGTTTTAGTGGTCACTCCCTACTATAACAAACCCTCACAAGCTGGGCTCGAAGCCCATTTTAGGGCCGTTGCAAACGAAGTAAAATGTGATGTTATTCTCTACAATGTCCCCGGCAGAACCGGCGTGAGTTTAACAACGGAAACAATTATCAAATTAACTCACCAACCACGAATCACGGCCATCAAAGAGGCGTCGGGCAATCTCGCATTTCTCGCTGAAATCAAGGATAGTTTGAGTGTTCAAGGAAGATCACTTACGATTTTATCAGGTGACGATGTTTATTTCTTGCCTTCTCTGGCTCTTGGAGCACAGGGGATCGTCTCAGTCGCTAGTAATTTATTTCCTCGCGCTATGGTTTCACTCTACCAAGATTTCCAAGCAGGTGAGTTGGAAAAAGCGCGCGAAATACACGAAAACTACTATCCTCTTTTTCGAGATCTTTTTATTGAATCAAACCCCGGCCCCATCAAGGCTGCCATGTCCTATGCCGGGTGGTGCGAAAATCGAATGAGACTCCCTCTCGTTCCACTCTCTCAGGCTCATCAAAAGAAACTCGAAGAAAGTTTAAAACACTGCAAAATCGCGATAGGAAGGTCCTCATGACGGCAATCAAACTGGGTTTACTGGGTGCTTCAGGAAAAATGGGACAAGCCGTGAGTGAATTGATCAAAAAAGAATTTTCAGAAAAAATTTCTCTCTCTCACTCAACATCGCAGGGAGAGCCCATGGCCCCCCTCCTCGACACAGACGTGGTCATTGATTTTTCCACACCCTCTGCAATGGCTGAACTAGCAAAACAGGCCTACGTTCAAGCAGGAGCTGGAAAAAAAATCCCCTGCTTTGTGATTGGATCCACTGGTTGGAAAATCGATGATCGCAGAGAGGTGGAAACGCTTTCTGAAAAAGCGCCCATGGTTATGTCTTCTAATTTCTCCACTGGAGTTGCGGCATTACTAGAAGTTCTAAAGTTTGCAAACCCCCTGCTTGAAAAATTAAAATACACACCAGTCATTGTCGAATCTCATCATCGCACTAAAAAAGATTCTCCGAGTGGAACTGCGGTCTCGCTCCAGCGAGTCATCGCTCCTATGGGCCCCGGCAATGTCCAAACCCACAGCGTTCGTGCTGGAGAAACTATTGGCAATCATGAAATTACTTTTCATGGAAAATACGACCACATTACCCTAGGCCATTTTGCACAAGATCGTGCGATTTTTGCGAGAGGCGCGCTCGAAGTCGCTTTATGGCTCACACAGAAACGTGCAGCCTCCCCAGAACTCACAGGAACATTGGGTATGGATGCCTTTTTTAAGGAAAATTATCTCTAAATATATGACTCTACCCATCGACTTCAGCGATCGAATCAAAAACCTTCCCCCTTACTTGTTCGCTCGAATTGACGAGATCAAACAGGAGGAGCTCAAGAAAGGGAAAAAGCTGATTTCCCTTGGGATTGGTGATCCCGATCTGCCCACCCCAGATTTTGTCATCGATCGTCTCGCAAGAGCTGCAAAAAACCCAGCCAATCATCAATACCCCTCTTATTGGGGGATGCTCGAGTTTCGAAAAGCAGTTGCGAAGTGGTATGAGAGTCGGTTTGGCGTTCAACTCAGTCCAGAAAGCGAAGTCCTTGCTCTCATCGGATCCAAGGAAGGAATTGCACACATCCCTCTCGCCTTTATCAACCCTGGAGATGCGGCGCTCATCCCGGACCCAGGCTACCCTGTCTATTCGGTTGCCACTTCTTTTGCGGGTGGAACACCGCTTTATTTTCCTCTCAAAGAAGAGAATCAATATCTGCCCGACTTTGGAAAACTCGAGTCTCAGATCAAAAAAAACCGCTCTAAAACGAAACTCCTATTTTTAAATTACCCAAACAATCCCACCTCAGCCTCGGCGGATCTCTCCTTTTTCAAAGAAGTCGTTTCGTTTGCAAAAAAACATGCGCTCATTGTCTGTCACGACAATGCTTACTCGGAAATTTACTTTGAGGGTAAAAAACAACCGAGTTTCTTGGAAGCCCCTGGGGCAAAAGAGATCGGGTGTGAATTTCACAGCCTTTCCAAGACATTTAACATGACAGGATGGAGAGTGGGTTTTGTTGTAGGGAATGAAAAAATTTTGAAAGGTCTAGCTCAAGTTAAAACCAATGTAGATTCGGGCGTGTTTAACGCTTGCCAAGACGCGGGGATCGAAGCCTTGGAGCGTTACGAACCCTTTTGCACAGAACTCAGAGCGATCTACCAAAAACGTCGGGATATTTTGGCCCCGGCACTCGAAACCATCGGGCTTCGGTGTAAAATTCCTGACGCAACCTTCTATCTTTGGGCGAAACTCCCTTCGGGGATAAAGTCTGAGGATTTTGTGCTCAACCTGATCCGAAACAAAGGCATCGTTTCTACCCCTGGTAATGGATTTGGAACTCAGGGAGAGGGTTATGTCCGATTTACGCTATGTTCTGACATTCCAGTTCTAAAACAAGTTGCAGAAGCACTGGGAAAATCGGTATAAAGTAAGATATGAACATCTATGTATGTGTTAAACAGGTCCCGGACACGGAAACTAAAATAAAACTTACGGCTGATTCTGGTGGGATTGAAACTGCGGGAATCAAGTGGATTTTATCTCCCTATGACGAGTTTGCCATAGAAGAAGCGTTGCGACTCAAAGAAAAAAATGCAGGCAGCACCGTCACCGTGATGAGCGCAGGTCCCGCTCGTGTAGTCGAAGCCCTTCGAACAGCGCTTGCGATGGGGGCGGACCATGGAGTGCACGTCGAGTTGCCTGAAACAGCGGATAATAATATGGCGGCCAAAGCCTTGGCTGGCGCTTTGAAAAAAGAAACTAAAGTGGATTTGGTCTACACCGGAAAAGAAGCCATTGACGACGGGGCTGCACAAGTGAGCCAACTCATCGCAGAATATTACGGAATGCCCTATGTCACTGTGGTTCTCAATATAGAATACGGTGCATCTTCTGTTAAATGTAAGAGGGAAATCGAAGGTGGTGCTTTTGAAATGATCGAAGCTCCTTTTCCCGTATTGATCGCAGCGCAAAAAGGGTTGAATGAACCCCGATATGCAAGTCTCCCCAACATCATGAAAGCCAAAAAGAAAGAAATAAAAGCCCTCAAAATGGCAGATGTCGGAGTCACTGATGGGGATCGGAAAATCCGATATAAAAATTACCAACTTCCCCCGCCCAAACAGGCTGGAAAGAAAATTGCAGGCGATCCAGCCGCTCAAGTCAAAGAACTCGTGCGCATCCTTCATGAAGAAGCAAAGGTGGTGTGATTATGGCTAAAGTACTTGTCATTGCAGAACAAAGAGACGGAAAGTTAAAAAAATCCACGTTTGAACTTTTAGGCGCATCTTTTCAAGCAGGGCAGGCAGGCAATGAAACTCATGCCCTTCTTTTAGGAGACGGTGTTGCAGATCTTGCCAAAGAACTTGGGAACTATGGGGCACAAAAAGTTTATCTCGTACAGAACGCAGCTCTAAAATATTACACGGCCGAGGCCTATTCTCGCGTGATTTTAGAGCTGATCAAGACTCTAAAACCTGACGTAATCCTCGCAAGCCATAGTCCAACGGGCAGAGATTTCATGCCAAAAATCGCGGCAAGTTTAAACGTGGGCTTGGCCAGTGATTGCACAAAGCTGGCATTCGAGGGTGGAAAACTAAAATTACGTCGGCCAGTCTATGCGGGTAAAGCCACAGTAGAAGTAGAATTTTTAGGCTCAGGCCCAGAGCTTGCAACAGTAAGACCCAATGCCCTAGGGGTTCCAAAAGCAGATCCCTCTAAATCAGCAGAAGTCCTTTCCATAAACATAGACCTAAGTGGTTTAAAAACTAAAGTCCTTGAGGTAGTCAAAGGCGCCAGCGCACGTCCTGACGTGACGGAAGCCTCTGTCGTTGTTTCGGGTGGAAGATCCCTAAAAAATGCTGAGAATTTTAAAATTTTGGAAGAGCTCGCAGATGTTTTAGGGGGAGCAGTGGGCGCTTCTCGAGCGGCTGTAGACGCTGGTTATCGTCCTCACCGCGATCAGGTGGGGCAAACTGGAAAAGTGGTTTCCCCACAGCTTTACATTGCCTGTGGGATTAGTGGAGCCATCCAACATTTGGCTGGGATGCGCACCTCAAAAATCATTGTTGCGATTAACACAGATCCAGAAGCCCCGATCTACCAAGTGGCAGACTATGGGATCGCTTCAGACTTGTTTACGATTGTACCGTTGCTCAAAGAAGAATTCAAAAAAATCAAGGAACACTGATACTCATGACCTGGCAGACTTTTCTATTTCTAGCTGTGGCTGGAGCTGCGTTTGGATATTCCGGCTATCGCTTTAAAATTCTCTATAAAATGATGGTTGCGCAAAAGGGTAAGGGCCCCAAAGTCGATCGTATTAGGGAGAGAGTTCTCACAACGATTGCCAATGTTTTAGGACAAAAAGCAGTCCTACAAAAACCTGCGGCTGGGATCATGCATGCGACTATTTTTTGGGGTTTTATTGTCATCACGACGGGAACTCTAGAGCAATTTGTCACAACACTTTACCAGCCCGCTCATTTTGAATTTATCGGTGAACTTCCTTATAAAATCCTGGTTTTCATGCAAGATATTTTTACTCTCGCAGTCCTTTTGGCCGTGGGATATGCCTGTTATCGTCGCTACGTTCTTCGCCCTCAAGGGTTGGGTAAGTCCAGAGATGCTTCGATTGTTTTAGCGCTCACGGGATCTTTGATGGTTTCCATTTTACTGATGAACGGATTTGGCATTTTGGGGCACTCTCCATGGTTCCAATCCGCGATGCCAGTTTCTTCTCAAGTCGCACGGTTCTTAAGCACATTTGGATTCAGCTCTGAAACCAATAGTGCTTTTGGAACTTTGTTCAAATGGGTGCACATGCTCATTGTCTTGAGTTTTGCTGTTTACATCCCGAGTTCAAAACACCTTCATATTGTAGCCGCAGGCCCCAATACTTTTCTAAAAAAACTGGAACGCGCAAAAGGGATGAAACCCATTGCCTTCGAAGACGAAACCATCACTCAATATGGCGTCGCAAAAATCACTGACCTGAGTTGGAAAGATACGTTGGACTATTATTCATGTACAGAATGTGGACGCTGCCAAGATCTCTGTCCAGCATGGAATACTCAAAAACCACTGAGCCCAAAACTCCTGATTTTAGACCTCAAAGAAAACCTCTACCTTAACAAGGAGAAAACGTTAGCAGCTAAGTATGACGAAGTTTCTCACGTCATTGACGAAAATGTCACTGAAGATGTGATCTGGGCTTGTACTTCGTGTAGGGCTTGCGAAATAGCATGTCCTGTATTTATTGAACACACGGATAAAATCTATGATATCCGACGCAATCTCGTCATGATGGAGTCTCGCTTCCCTGCCGAAGTTCAGACTGTTTTTAAGAACATGGAAACTAACGCGACCCCATGGGCTTTTAGTTCTAGCGATAGAGCAAATTGGGCGGAAGGACTTTCAGTCAAAACAATGGCCGAAGACTCACAAGTTGACGTGCTCCTCTGGGTGGGATGTGCGGGTTCTTACGACGAGAGAAATAAAAAAGTGCTCAAAGCTTTTGTGAATTTATTGAAAAAGGCGGAAATCAAATTTTCAATCCTAGGCAAAGAAGAGCAGTGCACTGGAGATCCCGCAAGAAGAATTGGAAATGAATACTTGTATCAAACTTTGGCAAAAGCAAATATTGAAACCCTCAATCGTTACCAAGTCAAAAAAGTAGTCACAGCCTGTCCTCACTGTTTCAACACGATTAAGAATGAATACAAAGATTTCGGTGGTAATTATGAGGTCTTTCATCACTCACAGTTTATTGCAAAGCTTCTCTCCGAAGGAAAACTCAAACCCTCCAAAGGCATTGATGAAACGGTAACCTTTCATGACAGCTGCTACTTAGGCCGGTGGAATGGCGTTTATGATCAACCAAGAGCGGTTCTTGGGTCTATCCCCTCAGCAAGAGTCGTAGAAATGAAAAACCATCATGACCAAAGCATGTGCTGTGGTGCAGGCGGCGGCCGTATGTGGATGGAAGAAAAAATCGGCAAGCGAATTAATATCACAAGGACTGAACAGGCTTTAGAAACTCAAGCTGGTATCATCGCGTCTTCCTGCCCATTTTGCATGACCATGATGAATGATGGGGTCAAAGCAAAAGAGATGCAGGAAAAAGTGAAAGTTATGGATATCGCGGAGTTAATGGATCAAGCGACGTAGCTGAAAGTGGTCTAGAAATACAACCACTTATGGTTAAAAGTGGTTGTATTCTTAAACCACTTATGCTAGGCTCTTAATTAAGGAGCTACGCGTCAGTGCCATTGAAAAAATATTTCAGAGACATTCTTTCTGTTCAGGCTTTTCAAGATAATCCTTCTTATATTCCCAGAGATAAGAAATTTGAAATCGCTCCACGAAAGGCATTAGTGGTTGTCGGTGTAAGACGTTGTGGAAAATCAACGTTTCTTCAGCAAATTGCTGATGATTTGATTTCAACTGGAAGAGCAACAATAGACGACATCGTATACATACACTTTGCCGATGAGAGGCTTACACAGCTCAAAGGACAAGATCTGGGTATCATTCTGGAAGTGCTCGAGGAACTGCGTCCAGGTCGGAAGAAGTTTTATCTGTTTTTTGATGAGATACAATTTGTAGATGGATGGGGCCGTTTTGTCGAACGTTTGCTCAGGTCTTCGCGTTATCAAGTTTATCTCTCTGGATCAAATGCACGACTGCTTTCTCGAGAGATTGCAACTGAAATGAGGGGGCGCTCAATTAGCGAAGAACTTTTCCCATTGAGTTTTGTTGAAAAACTGAAGTGGAGCAAAGTTCCTATTTCTTCCAACGGTGAATCATCTCGTGCAGCCATTCGAAGAGTTTTTCAGGAATATAGGCGTGTGGGAGGTTTCCCAGAAGTACAAGGGTTTGGTGAGTATCTTTGGCGGAAAACTCTTCAAGAATACCTTGAGGTGATGCTCCTGCGTGATATTATCGAACGACATAATCCTAAAAACCCGGTGGCTGTTGGTCAATTAATGCGGATTTTTTTAAACCAGACCGGTAGTTTATTTACTATCAATCGTCTATTTGAAAAATTAAAACAAACAGGGTTGAGACTTGAAAAGGCTCAAATCTCAGAGATTTTGAGTTGGTTTGAAGACTGCTACTTTTTTTTCCATGTTCCTATTTTTTCAAAATCAGTGAGCAAACAAGAAATAAACCCTCGTAAAATATACTCGATTGATCATGGCCTGGTGCGCGCTTGTCAGGCAGGAACAGATGAACTATCGAGTCACTTACTAGAAAACATTGCTTTTCTTCATTTGAGAAAGATGGAGCAGAAGATTTTTTATTATAAAACTCGTACTGGACATGAAGTTGATTTTATTGTCCCAACAGGAAAGACTTTTCGACTGATTCAGGTTTGTGAAACTCTGAACGGAGTTCCAGAAACTCGTGAACGTGAAATCCGTGCATTACGAAGTGCAATGTCAGAACTGGATTTGGACAAAGCGGAAATTTGGACCGCGGACGAGGACACTAATGTAAAAACTCCGGAAGGTACTATTGAGGTGAAAGCGCTTTGGCGGGTTTTGATAGAAGCTTAAGCATAAGACTCCGCCGTAACCACCAGCCCAGTTCTAAACTCCCCAATGCGCCAAATACAGAGCCAGCAAACCAAGCAGCCAACATTGTGATCACCATTGTTTTCCCAAGACAAGCAAAGACTCCTATAGAAAGAGTTCCTAAAAGTCCAAACTGTAAAAACCTATTTCTTCGAATCACTTTTATTTCTTCGGGTCTAAGGAGCATGCTTGCGACGAGCGCGCTGCTTCCTAAAAATACGGCACCACAGCCTAACATACAAGCTGTAGGACCCATTTTCATAAACAAACCCATGAGTCCCATTCCTTGAAAAACTCCCACGCCAAACTGTGGACAGAATAAAAGTGTAAACGTTCCAATAAATAAATGAACCAGCGCAGCTTTAGAAAATACGCGCCATGGAGCAGGGTTTAGATCCGCCCTAACGCGCTCAAAAATCTGTGATGAAATATTTTGGGGAGGCGCGACTTCAGTCACAGTAAAAAACTCCTGAAAATCATTAGCCCTGTTTTTATCACTCATTTTTCCTCCTTATTATTTTCTAAAACCCCATCTTTGAGTTTTCTAATAGCCCGGCTAATGAGCTGCCTGACATTAGAAGACGAGGTCTCAAGATGCTTTGATATGTCTGCAAACGAAAGATCTTGACCATAACGAAGCTCAATCGCTTGCCGTTGTTGCACTGGCAAAAAACTCAGATCAGGAAGTCTGTCACTTTCGTAAGAGGGAGGTTCCACGGCTACTTTTTCGATGGCATTTTCATTGAGATCCTCTTGTGTTCTAGCCTTCTTTCGTAAACTATCAGTCAGAACACTTCGACAAATAGTAAAGAGCCAAGGAGCAAACGGAAAAGCCTGATTGTATTGCGATCGTGCTGAGTGAAGCTTAAAAAAAGTCGCTTGAAACACATCGTCTGCAGAGCTTTTGTCATAGATTCTCTTCTTGAGAAAACCATAAACTTTTCCAGAATAACGTGAGTAAAGGACATCAAACGCTCTCTCGTCTCCTAGCTGATAAGCCGTCATAAGATCCTCATCTGGTAGGTTCTCTGGTTCTGAAGACATCTTTTCTCCACTCTACTTATGTTAGTACGTTAAAAAATCCCTGTTTGTGACAAGCAATCGAAATAACTGACCAGGTTACAAATAGCTTGACACAAGTATTACTTTTATACTACCATAGTAGTATGTATGCTAGAAAGAAAAAAACCTCTATTAGTGTATCCCCCCAATTACTAAAATTAATTGACACACTACCCCATAAACCTCCTCGCTCAACAGTAATCGAAGAAGCCCTCATTCTCTACTTCAAAGACAGAAAGAAACTGAGCAGGGAAAAGTCTGATTTAGAAATACTTAATGCAAATAGTGATCATTTGAACGTGGAAGCTTTAGAAATTTTACAGTTCCAAGCAAGTTGAGCGCAAATGAGAAGGGGCGAACTTTACCGTGTTTATCGAAGTAATAAAAACGATCCAAAAGACTCTAGGGTTTTTGTAATAGTGAGCCGCCAAACTCTCATTGATTCTAAGTTTTCAACGGTTGTTTGTGCTCCGATTTACTCCAGCTTTACTGGTCTCTCTACCCAGCTTGAAGTCGGAGTTTCTGAAGGACTAAAAACTTCCTCATGCATATTTACAGACGAAATGATCAGCATTGAAAAACCTAAACTTACTCATTTCATAGGATCCATTTCCCACACAAAACTTGCTGAACTCAATCGCTGTTTAAAAATAGCTCTTGAACTTGATTAACTCTGTTTTTACAGTACTGTCAAAAAGTTAGACAGTTTTTAAATCAATAAAACAAGTGTATAAACTCTAACCTATGGCAACTCTTGGGGCCATTTTGGCACCGGAGGGCCTCAGAGATTGGCACGATTCTTGGATATAAATACTCAGGAAAGTGAGGCTTAGAATGAAATTTTCTAAGTTTATATTAAAAAAAATTGAAACTGTACTGCAGTTTGGAGTTCTATTTTCTTTGGTTCTGGTTATTTCCAGATGTAGTCCAATTGCGCCAAGTTTATCAAAATATGATTATACTCAAAACTCAAAATCTGCACCCGAACGGCCAACTTTGAGTGCTCCCAAAACAGAACCCACTATAGTCGTTAACACGAATTCTAGTTTTGTGGACACTGATGACAAAATCACAGAGAAAACCCTCGTCGATTTAGTGGCTAAAAACAGTGATGGCAATCAGGTTTTAACTCTTTCCGATGCTGGGGATGAAAAATACAGAAAACTATTCCAAGATTTAAAAGAAAGAAAGGAAGTAAAAATTGAACTTAAAATGGCCAATGGAACGATACCGCACAATGTTCAAATTTTATTTGGAGTCAAAGTTGATTCTATTCTTAGGAAAGGTATCCTAACGGAATCATCCTCTCTTGATCTTCCTCTAAAAGAAATGGTACTTTCTTATTTGGCAACTCAAATTGAGGCAAAGCTCTACAATATTAGCAGTGATAACATCGCTACGCTGAAAATCGGCTCCAAAAATAAGCAGTCAGAATTACAAAATAGTAT
>JAHFAB010000384.1 GCA_023250795.1 Bacteriovoracaceae bacterium | reverse complement strand
TTCCTATGTTACAATGTTAGTCGATATGGGAGCTACAGTCGTTTATTTAACTGGTAGAGATATGCCAAGGATGGAAACGGGAACTATAGAAAATTTGAGAAACCAACATTTCCCACTGGACTTGCCCAGAGTAAAACTCATGATGAAACCAAATAAAGAAATGGACGATCTTCAGTTTAAAAAAGATGCGTTTCAAAAAATTTCAGAACTCGGTGTCGTGTTAGCTGGATTTGAAAACGAACCTGCCAATATCAATGCGATGAAAGCACAGTTCCCAGATGCGACGATGGTCTTTTTGGATAGCATTCATTCCAAAAAACCGGATACCGTTTCTGATGGAGTTTTCTGGGTGAGAAGTTTTCTCACACCACCTGAGACTGGTCTGTAAATGATGGGGAGGGGTGAAAACCCCTCCTTTTTTCTCGCTTGACAGAGCAAATTTTTTACCCTACTAGTCACACGGAAGTGTGGGAGATATAAATTATGAAAAAAATGAAATTTTCCGTGACGTCGGTTATGTTTCTGGGTTTTCTCTTTTTGGGAGGGTGTAAATCCTTCTATTCGCCCTCAGACGTTCTCGAACTTGCGCTCGGAGCTCTACAAGAAAATAACATGGAGGAGTTTACTTCTACCCTCACAGGCCCAGCCTTGGGCTACTATTCAAATGTTCAAAACATAGAAGCTTTAAGGCAACGTCTTTCGATGTACAAAAAATTTGAGACCGATAATCTTCGAAAACTCTCTACTCAGCGAATCAACAGTAATCTTTCTGTGACGACCTACACAGTTGATGTCCTTGGATTTACTTCTAGTGAAGACCTGAGTCAACACGTTGGAACTGCGACCACATCTTGCACTACTAAATCTAAAACGGAGTACAGAGCAAAGTCGGCCGATGATAGTAACAAAATTACGACCTGCCTGATTTCAGAGTTTAGATAAATTAAGCAAACTCTTGACCCTGTAACGAGTCCCCTTTCCTTGTCCTTCTTGAGTGAGATACTCTAACTGAACTAATTTTTTCAAATGAAGCTTGATGGTGTTCCTATTCTTTTGTGTTTTATCAAAAAGCTCACCAATACTGTTCGCTCCAGATAATTTGATGATTTCGACAATTTGAAAAGAAAGTTTAGGAAGCTTTGCAAGAAGTTCTTCTCCTTCTAGTTTTTTCAAAAGAGTATTTTTTTGAGATCGCATTGAGCGTAAAAAAAACAAGATCCATTCATTGATTTGGGAGTTATCTTTATAAAGAGTTCCTTGCGCTTTTCTAAGACTGAGATAATAGTTTTTTTTATTTTCTTCGATTACCTTTTCAAGAGAACTATAAGGAACATAGGTATATCCGCTTTTTAAAAGCAAAAACGTGGTTAAAATTCTAGAAAGTCGGCCATTGCCATCCTGAAAAGGATGAATTGCTAAAAAAGTAACTATAAAAATACTGATAATGAGTAAAGAATGAAGCTCTTTAGTTTCAAACTGATTGAGAGCCCATTCAATGAGTTTTTGCATTTTTCCAGGGGTGTCAAATGGAGTGGCTGTTTCAAATACGATTCCTAAACTTTTTCCAGTTGGATCAAATGCTTCAACATTATTTGGAAATTTTTTATACTCTCTTCGGTGACGCGTATCCTTCGAGGAATATTTCAAAAGTACTGAATGAAGTTGTTTAATATGGTTTTCAGTTAGTTTAATTTCCGAATATGAACTAAAAACAAGTTCCATCACTTCTGCATAACCTGCAATCTCTTGTTCATCACGTGATCGAAATAAAAATGTCTTCACTCCCGATAGAAGCGCTTCGATTTCTGCGTCTTCGAGCTTTACCCCTTCAATTCGAGTGCTTGACCCTATCGATTCGATGGTAGCGATTTGCCTGAGTGCAGTCAGTCTTTCTGGAGCTAACCCCTGAGTCGTAGTCCACCTTCCCTTAAACTCATCTAGCTCCGTAATGAGAACCAAGATCTCGGGGGAAAGGGTATAGTCTGAAGCCATACCCATAAAAATACCCATAAATACCCATAAAGTCAATATTTAATCTATTATATGGGTATTTATGGGTGGTATTACTTCGCCAGACGAAGTAATATTGCACTGTTCGCAGGTAACCCACCATCATCAGTAGGTAAGAATTTTTAGTAAAATCATAATTCTATAAAGACTTTAAAATACGCTAAAAGGGCTCGACAGGATGTCGAGACCAAGACTCACGCCAAGACTCACGGATGAGTGCTGCGTATTTTAAAGTCTTTATAGAATTATGATTTTACTAAAAATTCTTACCTACTGATGATGGTGAAACACCGCTTCGACAATTCTCGGATCCCGCATAGCCACAATACTGTGCCGAGATAAAAATCGAGAGACCACTAGTCCAAAAACACCGATGAATCCCAATGTCACCCCGATTTCCATTAAACCAAAAACGGGTCCCTCGGGAGAAAACTCAGGCTGAACCACCCAGTAAATATCAATCCACTGAGCAACGAGCATAAAAACTCCAACACACATCAATCTCTTTTCATTTCTTTTAGCATCCCGAGGGAGCAACAAAAAGAAAGGGACTAAAAATTTCCCAATAAGTAAAAAGAGAGAGACACAGTACCAAGAACTGTGAAAACGGTGGAGAAAATACCCAGTCTCTTCCGGAAGATTGGCATACCAAATTAACATA
>JAHFAB010000383.1 GCA_023250795.1 Bacteriovoracaceae bacterium | reverse complement strand
GCAGTTCCAATTTGTTGATTTCTTTTACTTACTTCTCCTGGTACCAGATCACCTGGATTTTGATTCCTCCATGTTCTGTCTCCACCTGAATACATAAAGCGCTTACCCTCATCATCAGTATAAATTACTGAATTTCTTGGACCAGACTCAGCTTTAACAAATCGGGACATTATTTTACCTTTCTACTTTCCGATAAAGTCCCACATCGTCCCCTGTACCTCCACAAAAATCAGAAATTTTTATTCCCTCTTTTATTCTTTTTAATTCGAAACGACAATCTGGATCATCGTGAATAGATATCATTTTTGCTAAATTACCTTTGACATCCGCAAGAAAACTGGCTTTCGAAAGTTGTTCTGGATTTTTTACCTTGACGATGTCAACCTCAAGTAGATCTGTTTCAACTTGATTAATAATCAAATTGTATAAACCTGTGTCTTGACGATATTTTCCACTCCATGAATTTCCTTTTTTCCTAGAAAAAGCAGTGGGTGGAAGTATTACAAAAAACAACCCAATTAAAATAAGAACATTTCTGAGTGAAAGTTGATACATGATTTTTTTCCCTTTCTGAACATGAAACAATTTTCTATTTTATTAAACTACTCTAGCCAAGTAGATCAACCCATTTTTCAAATGTAAACCACTTCACTGGATTTACTTTCACCGGTGAAAGTGCCCGCCCCTCTTCTTCGACCGCGATAGATTTTCTTTAATTTTCAGTAGAATTCTTTTGGTTAAAAAAACCAGAACTCCAAAAACCCGTTAAAAGGGCTCGACAGGAAGTCGAGACCAAGACTCACGGATGAGTACCACGGGTTTTTTGAGTTCTGGTTTTTTTAACCAAAAGAATTCTACTGAAAATTAAAGAAAATCCAACTACGCGGCTACCCGCCCCACAACCAATAAACGCCGGGCGTAAACTGTACCTGCGCTGATTCCCCCAAGAAATGCTTCGCAAGCATCCCCACCCAACTCAAGCTCTGCTCAGAGTCGGCTTCATCTCGGGAGTTATCTTCTAACAAATAATCTAAGAATTTTTTTCTATGTTTCGAAGGATAGACGACTTTGGGTTTTCCATTGATGTGCGCCAACTTTGCCGCAGCTTCCACTGCATCTTGCAAAGTCCCAAGCTCGTCTACTAATTTTGCAGTTTTTGCCTGATTTCCTGAAAAAATCCGCCCATCTGCGACCAGAGAAACCTGAGCTAAACTCAATTTTCGACCCTCAGCCACCGCTTTTTTAAACTGAACTAAAACATCATCAACCATTTCCTGAAGAAGTGCCTTATCTTCAGAGGTCATGTCTCGATACTCAGCCCCTGTATCCTTGAACTTTCCTGTTTTGATCGAATACCGCTTAATCTTCGCCCAATCATAGAGCTTTTCCAGATTGGCAAACTCCATGATGACACCAATGGATCCCGTGAGAGACCCAGGATTGGCAAAAATCTTTTTTGCACCACAGGCAATGTAGTAACCACCACTTGCTCCGAGTGAACCAATGGAAGCAATCACGGGTTTCTTATATTTTTTTACCACTTCATATATTTCCTGAGAAGGCGCCACGGCTCCCCCAGGAGAATTGATTCGCAGAACGATGGCCTTGACTTCGTCGTCATCTGCATAATCTTCGAATTTCTTCAGAATTTTCTTGGAATCAAAAATAACACCGTTCAGCTCGATCACGGCGACCAGACCTTCTCCGCCACTTCCCAAATTCCCTTTTAAAAACTTAGGCTTTGAAAAATAAATCAAAGCTGAAGCCGCAACAAAAACTAGAAAAAAAGAAATGGAAAGCCCCAGTACTAAAGCCAAAGGATTTTTATTGGGCGGCATCATAAGCTGTTTTCAATAAACCATTTTTACTGGCCATCTTCGTGAGTATGTCTGGCACCACGCGCAGTCGCTTCTCCAGCTGGCTCTTCCGATTGAACTTCTGGTGACTGCATCTCTGAGTTTTTCTCAGGCTTAAACGCTGCCTTCAGTTTCTCACCCAAGAGGTCTCCCATGGAAGTCTTCTTAGTCCGCTCACCGACATAAGTCTCATAATTGGCTCGCTCTTCTGTTTTACTGAGCTGCTTAATTGACAAACCAATTCTTCTCTCTTTCGGCTCTATGGATAAAATCTCGGCTCTGACCTGATCTCCAGCTTTCAGAATATCCGAGGGCTTTTCCACTCTATGATCCGCAAGCTCACTGACGTAGATCAAACCTTCGACACCTTCTTCGATCTCAACAAAGGCTCCGAAATCCGTGAGTTTCGTCACCACACCATCCATTGCCTGTCCTACACGGTAACGTGAGCGGATATTTTCCCAAGGATCCCTCTCGAGCTGTTTCACGCCTAAAGAAAATTTCTCACTCCCTTTGTCAATACCCAGAACGACAGATCTAATCTTATCGCCTTTCTTATATTTCTCAGAAGGATGCGTAAACTTTTTCGTCCAAGTCACATCACTCACGTGAACTAAGCCATCAATGCCCAATCCCACATCGACAAAAACCCCGAAATCAGTGACCGACTTGACCACTCCTTCTTCAATAATAGTACCCACTGGATACTTGAGCTCAAGCTCATCCCACGGATTGGTCTGAAGCTGTTTGAGCCCTAAGCTAATTCGCTTCGCTTTAGTATCGACTTCCAAAACTTTGCATTCGACTTCATCTCCA
>JAHFAB010000034.1 GCA_023250795.1 Bacteriovoracaceae bacterium | reverse complement strand
TTTGACCTTCTCCAAATTTTCTCAGATTTTCAGGAGTCAATGGAACACTTCTACCCTCACCTATAATTACATTGCTTTGAGTACATAGTGTCACAGTATTTCTTACTCTAACCTCTGTTCTAAAATCTGTCTCTTGTTGGACAGCACTGTCATCCTTCCCGGGTTTAGGTTTTCTTGTGATTTTTTGAGTCATTGCTACCGGACGATAGCTCAAGTCTTCCTCATCTGGTGATGAATTTTCCGCTACTCCGATCACTATACGATTATAATTTTTAGAAATAAAATTAATATCTCTTTGACTAAACTGTGGGTAAATCGAACTATTGAATGCCAACCAAAGAGTATGAGCCCTCGAATACTGCTGATTCACAATCGAAATTTGCATGGCCGTATTCACACGGACCAAAACAACAACAAACCCAACAAGAACAGGAAGAAGGAGAAGAAATTCCAACACACTCTGTCCAGAATTAGTTTGAACTTGTGATCGACTTTTAACAACCATTATCGATAAAAAAGGTTTTGAAATTCTGCCTCATGTACCCAAAACACTCATCATAGTTAGGCTCTCTTCCCAGCCAACTCTCAGAGGTCAATGTCACTGAATTGACAGAACTATCCCTACCTCCTCCTCCTCCATTCTTCACTTTGCTAGTAGCACCTAAACCAAGTGGCAGCGTGAACAACTTACTCCTAAATGTATATCGGACTCCCTCCAGCCAACTGAAGTCTCTTACTCTGGGATTAAACTGACTTGGTGGATCAATTTGAAGACCTGTCACTTCTTGTCCCCCGACGCCCCTTACAAAAAGAGGGAGTCTTTCTTCTCCGGGACGCGAAGCACCTCGTTTGAGTGATTTGATAATAACGCTCTTAGCTCGTGCTGTTTGATCTGCTTTGCTCTGTCCTCCAGCCTGATAAGCTCGGGCGGCCATGAATGTGGCATAATGGACATAGTTCCCCCATGCAAACAGAATACAAAGCTGTAAGTAAAAAAAGAAAAATCCTGTCATGAGAATTAATGTAAGTGCAAATTCTGTGGTTGTCTGTCCACATTCTTTTTTTTTATCTTTGTAATTTTGCACCTTATTTCTCAAATCTTTCTTGGGTTTATAAATAATCTAAAATTTGTTCCACCTGCTCGTGCTCTTGGATGATATTCAGGCCCCCCATCTTCGTACCCCTTCCCTTTGACATGACCATTACGATAAGCATTAGAAAAACTCTCAGTAATTGATTTAGTAAATTTTTTGCCTATTTCCATTTTTGAAAGTCCGATATTTAATATATAGAAACTCGAAACAACTACGGATAGAAGAAGCACGTATTCAGTCAATGTTTGCCCACTTGTGTTTCTTATCATATAAAAAATCCAATTTTTTCGAATGGATTAAAAAAAAGCATGAGTATAGATGCAATTGCAATTGATATTCCAAATGGCATTGTAAGTTTTCTATCAATTTTTATACCTTCGTATCTAAGTTCACGGATAAATAACGTGATCATAAAATAATATATTTTGTTAATAAATTTTTTTATTTTCCCTTGATAAATAAGAATAAAGAAAGCAAATATTCCTCCGATAAATATACCAAGTAACCCCACTTGTAAAACATAACGAGAACCACCCCAAGCCCCTAATGCCATCAGTAGCTTTACGTCTCCTGCACCCATAAAACCCAATCCGAAAATCCATCCGTACAGAAGAAACCCAAGAATGATTCCTAAAAGAGACTGCCAAAAACCATTTACACCTAAATAACAATAACAAGCGATCAACCCCAAGAGAATACTGGGTAAGGTCAGCCAATTATAAATTTTACCTTTGGAAAGATCTGTCAGAGCTGCAAGTGTTGTAATTATAAAAATAGGATATAGAATCAGATCAGTTTTTCCATACATACAGCGGAGACCTCCCTGTTTTAAGATCCCTTTCGAGCTCTCCTCCTAGTCGCAAAACTCCTTGATCTAGACCTTTGAGAATAGCTCGTGACATCGCAACAGCAGCAAAAAGTGAGGCGCTTAGAATAAGGACATACTCCGTAGTACCCTGGCCATTTTCGTCATTTAGCAATAACTGAAAAAACAATTTATACCCCCAACGCCTAAGCAGTTACCAGATTATAAACTCATTAAGAGAACTAATTAATATCCATCAGTTGTTAATATCCTCAGTTGCTTTATTCATATCAGTACCGACTTTATCGATGGTAATTTTAAGTTGATCTGTAAATTTTTGTCTAAACTTCACAACCACCATGACTACTACTGCCAAAATAAGGATATACTCAGTAGTAGTTTGTCCATTTTCTTCATGGAAAAAACCTTTCATAAAATCGAACATTAATTTTCTTCTACGAGAAAACATAAGCCGTAATTTTCCCTTCCCGTCAAACCCCTATCGGTATATTTACTAAAAAACCTAAATAAAATAAATAGACGCTACAAAGCCCAATAACCTTCCTATTAATATATATATTATTCAATTTGTATGTAAAAAGTCAAGTATTTGAAATGTTTATTGAAATCATATTTCACTTTAATTTCATAGGGTTAAAAAACAACTAAAACTGTCGAACTATTATCGGGCATTTTACCCTGGATAACGCCCTCATTAAGTAGGTTTTGAACAAACTGTGCTTTCTCGGTAGCTGTATTGACATTGTTTTGAAAAACAGAAATTTTCTGTAAAATCTCGTTTTTGATTCCATCTGTATAGAATAAAATCCAATCTCCCATTTTGATTTTATATTCTACTATTTCTGGCTCTAAATGTTCTGTCATTCCTAATGCCATAAGTGGGATTGATTGCGACTCTGGAATATTTGTTATGAATGGATCAAGTAACTTCCCATAGGACCTTGAATTTACCAATGAAAGCATTTTTCCAGAACGAAACAAGGTAACAGAGCATGTCCCAACATTTGCAAGAGACAACAAATCTCCATCAATTAATCCAGCCAAAACTGAAGCTCCCCCCTTTTCATGAATCTTTTTCTTTTCATTGTCTTTATACATTCTTTGATTTGCAAAAATCATAGAATTAAAAACAACATTACCTGCCAATGTAAAATAAGACTTTATAACAAATGGAAGAGTTGCCTCTAGATCACCCGCTTCTTTCTCTAGAAAATTTCTAATAGACTCACAAGCCTGTTTTGATGCTTGTACACCAGCTTCAGGACCACCGAAACCATCTGCTATAATAAAAACACCTTTTTCATGATTTTCATAAACAAGGTCCTCATTGAAAGTTCTCATACCAGAAGAAGAAAAAATAGAAACTGCTTGTATTTTAAGTTTCATTGAATTTCATCTCCATTTTTTTTAAAGTAATGTCTGAGCTTACTCTGAGCTCTTTCGTAATAAATATCATCTTTCGGAGCTACATCTAAACACTCTTGAAACTTTTTTCTAGAGGTTTCAAAGTCACTATAACTTTCTGCAAGAACAGCTTCAGTATAGGAATTTTTTGCGCGACTATGTAAAACTTCCCGTATGCGATTCATTCCTGCGTATCCGTCTGGATGCCTGGGATCTATCTTAGTTGCTTTTTGATAATAATTGAAAGCTTTAGATAGCTCTCCAGCACTTTCTTTTTGTTTTGCTTCATTTAGAATAGGGTCCCTTTTAGATTTAATAATAAACAAGCAAGCAAGAATCATTTTATGTGATTTTTTAGATAAAGTATGATCAAACGAATTTATCTTAATTTTCTCAAAGACAGCTATGGCAGCATATAACTTGCCACTTTTCTTTAAACTCATACCCTCAGCAAAAGCGTCGATCATTTTTTGATGAACTAATTCTCTGACTCTCTTTTTTTCAGACTCTGTTCTTTGGTTTTCCTCTTCCTCTTGTATTTGTGTTTTCCATTTTGAAACGAATGCATTATCTGGATCATTGGCCAATATTTGCGACATGATTTCCTTTGCCTGTTCGTACTGTTTTTTCTCCATTTTCTCTCGAACTTCCTCGACCCATAGATCTAATTTAGCCTTAAACTGGGCTTCTTCTTCTTTTTTTCTTTTTTCCTCTTCATTAGCTTCTAACTTTCTCTTTCCCTCAATAGAATAGCGCTCTATCTCCTTTGCCTGATCATAATCTGGAACAATAGTAAATATTTTTCTAATTTCAAAAAGTGCCTTATCAAATTCATTTTGCTTAAAATATTCTAAAGCCAATGTATGCTGTGACTTCAAAAATATTTTCTGTTCCTCAGTTAATTTCAGAAAAATTTTATTTTCAAGTATTTTAGAGGATGGATTTGAATCTGGTTTTTTAGAAACATCTGTTTTATTTTCTTTTTTACTTACTGTCTTTTTTTTCAGTGAGCTTGTATCGTCAACAAATAAAACGAAATACATCCCGCCTAGAACGAATATTACGAAAGCTATTCTTATTGGGTTTAATACCTTAAAAATTCTACTTATTATTTGAAAAATACTTTCTTTTTTTCCAATTTGACTATTATCAAGCACAGGAATTCCTGAAATACCTAATATATCACTCATAGGCGCCCCCAAGTTGGCGCCTAAACTTGGGGGTAGCTCAGGATTATATCCTGCATTCGAACTAAATTGTTCGCCTCCTTTGAGTTCGTTAGGCAGAGAGTTTTGCTCATGCTCAGTTTCTATAACTGGATCAAACTCCTTTTCTTTTATTTTATATTCTTCATCGTAAATTTCTAGCTTAAGCTCAACTTCTCCAACTCGAATAACTTCATCACCTAAAAGTTCTTGTTCTTGTATTCGAATACCATTGATGAATGTCCCATTCGCAGAATCCAAATCTCTAATGGTAAACACTGATCCATTTCTACGAATAATTACATGTTTTCTAGAAGATTTTTTATCAGTTAATACAATATCACATCTTTTTCCTCGCCCGATTGAAATTTCATCCTTTTCAATTTCATATTCCTTATAGTTTGACCCACCAGAAGGAAAAACTAATCTGGATTTTAATTTATTTTGTGTATTTACTTTTGTATTTGCATTTTCATCAACCAGATCTATTTCTTCTTTTTTTGATTCACTTGATATGCTTCCAAAATCAAGAGATTTAATCTCTGAAGAATTTATTATATTTTCAACCTTTTCTGGTTGCTCTACAGACTGACTTATTGATTGGGCTACAGATAGAGTGTCCGTTGGAATAATAGCACCTTCTTTTGGTAAGCCTTCAAAAGTCTGTTGATTTTGTTGTATCTTTGTTTCATGCATGACCTCATTTTGTTGAGAATCACTTGTGGATATACTAATAAATTCTGGGGCAGAATTACTTTGTTTAATTTCATTTGTTTTCTCTTGTTTAAAATTCATTTTAAGCAAATAAGGTCCAATTGAAACAACATCGCCCTCTTTTAATACTGCCTCTTGACAATCTGACCCATTGATTACCAAAGGAGCGAAACTACTTTTTCTCTTAATTTGAACACCACTAGTGCTCGAACGTATGACCGCGTGAACTCTAGAAACAGCTCGATCTTTAAGCTGTATGACACACCCTTTATCCCTACCTACATCAATTTCACCCTCAATGGGATATGAGCTTAATGTTTCTCCATCTTTACTTAGAACAACTACTGCTACATTACTCATGAATCACCAACTTTTCTAACTGTTCTTTTGCTTCAAAATACTCCTTACTGGTTTGATCCCTAAAAAGAAGCCTGAGTACAGCTTCGTAATGACCCTTTGCTTTTTTTAATTTTCCTGAGTCAAAACTTTTTTTTCCTCTTTCTAAATGAGTTCTGACCTCTTCTTTGATAGATGATTCGCATTTTTCCAAATAAATTCCAGCCAAACGATGTCCAGGCAATATTTGCAAGACAGTTTCAAATTGAGTCTTAGCTCGAAGATAGTTTCCTTCCCTATACTCTCTAAAACCCGAACGGTAATACATTTCAGCTGTTTTATCCTGAGCGGTGGGAATAGACTCTGGTAGATAAGAAGCCAGATCTCTAATTTCATCTGTTTTATTTTTTAAAACTAAATTTTTTTGCTCAGGTTGGGGGTTCAAAAACAAAACAAGAAAAATAATGATTACAACCAATCCTATTAATCCTGATTTTTTACTAAATAAATCTGTTTTCTCTAAGTTTTTACCTCTTTTTTTATCTTCTGTATTTTTTACCCCAGCCAATGCTCGGATCTCGGCTTTTCTTAACGATAGATTAGATTGTTCATTGATAATATTAGAAATTTCACGTGCAGGTGCTTCCAATACTGACATGTGAACATCAGGAGTAAAAAACTCAAAAACAGTTTCTCCAATAGAAACTGTATCATGAGGTTTTAGATCAGAAACACTTTTAACCTGATCATTCCATAAAATTCCATTCGCACTACCTAAATCTTTTATTTTCCAGTTATTTTGATTAAAGATCAATTCTGCATGCAGTCTTGAAGCTTTTAAATCTGACAATACAATATCATTTTCATCACCCCTACCAATGGTAGCACGTGCTCCTGTTAGAATAAAAATTGTTCCATAATCAGAGCCTTTGACAATCTTAATCCTTGCTGTCTCGGAAGGATGCCTTGGAGCTGATGTATGTCTAAATTTTATAGCATTACCCATATCATGTCTTTCTTAATCACCCTTTTTTTCAGCAGCTAATATAAAACACTTAATTTCTCCACCTGTTATGCCTAATGTTGAAATATAAATTTTATAAACTGTGCCTGAAAATTCAAATTCATCAGAACTTCCAATATTTCCTGGGCTTGACTTATCAAAAAGATCACTACAAAAAACTCCAAAAGCTTGATCCCTAGCTACATTTTGTATTGTTTGACCCAGAGAAGAATCAGATCTGATTCCGCTCAACTCTTCGAAAATAGGATTTATGTAGATTATTCTTCTTTCAGCATCGAAAATCACTATACCTTGCTTTGAAATATCCCCTAACATCCTAAACGGAAGCGCACACTCCTCAGTAGTTGGCCCAGAAGAAAATCCAGAAGTAGAGGTCTTTTCTTGAACCCCGAATGATTTTGGAATTCTTTGTAATGCCGAGTTAATTACATCCCAAAGCGGATTAAGCTCAGAAATCATAAACTCATGTGTAACCTCATTCATTTCTCCTTTGAGGACTTTGTCAATATCGTCATTGAGAATTTGGTATGGCTTGAGCGTAAGTTGATAAAGAATGATACAAGCAATGAGAAGTAAAATACTATTTAAAATAAATGTTTCAGAATATATCAAACCCACTTCACCCGCATGTAACACAGCTAAGCGAGTATCAAGTGACACTATAGCCATCCCAGTCACTCTGTTTTTACCCACCTGAGGGTTAAACAATTTTATAGGTTCAATAGCAATCACAACATTGGAGTCTCCACTTGAAACCATTCCTGTTTCTCGACCTAATTGATATTTTGATCTTGCTTCAACCGCAAATCGGGCTTCTTCTCCAGATGTCAAATATTGATTCGCTTTATAAGAGGGGGCAATAATTCGACTATCCATGTCCAATAAAACAGCTAACCGCACACCTTCTTCTCTATCTATAGCTCCGATATCTGTGCTTGCTTCTGTTTTATTATTTAGATTTTGGATGTTTTTTTCTATTAATTGTTTGGCAATAAATCTTGCACGTATGCCCATTTCTTTGACTATGCTTTTACTATTTAGATCAATAAGTGGGTAGATTGAAATCGCAATATTTCCCAAACAAATTGCTGCGAAAACACCCAAACATATATATTTCCAATCATACTTGAAATTCAGGTGATAAAAAAATGGCATGATTTGTTTTTCTGAAAACCAAAAAATTTTCCCTCGAATATCACTTGGAATTTCATCTTTTTTTGTATTTATTTCAATTGGTAATTGCCCAGTCTGTAGTTCCTTTAGTGGGCTTGCTTGATTATTTAGTGGAAATTGGATCACTTTTCCAAGCCCCTGAATTGCAGGTACAATCGGATTACTTTCTGAGGCTTTAGATTGGACTAACTCTAATACGTACTCTCCAACACCTATACGATCGCCTGGACGAACAAATCTTGATTTCGCTAAAGTTCCATTGATAAAAGTGCCATTGGAACTATTCTGATCTTTTAAAATAATATCTTCATTGTTTACAACTAGTACACAGTGTTTTTTTGAAATTTTTGCTGATTGAAGAATAATCGTATTACCAGGCTGCCTCCCGATAGAAATTTCTCCATCTTGTACGTTATAGCTTGTACCTCGATTAGGTCCGGAAATGACTCTTAACTTATACATATCTCATCCCCTACACTGATTTGACACTTTTCAGAGTTCCCCGCAGGAAGCTCCAATACACCTGAGGCATGCCAATCAACTAGAGGATGAATTTTCCAAGGACGTACGTTTTCAAAAACAGATGAGACTGTCCAAATATTTTCTTTTTTAAACCGAAGAAAAACAACATCAATAGAAAATCTCATAAACCACATGTGGATGCTTTTACACGATGGAAAAAACATTCCACTTCCTTCATCAAGCCCTGATTTTCCAATCAGTCCTCTAAGTCGAACAAAATAAGAGTCTGCCACAGAGCACTTTTCGGCAATAAGAGCTTGATTTTTTAGGGATTTAACTTTTATATACTGATTTTTCCCTTTCATAACTAGACATAATTATATCATATTTATGTAAATTGTTGAATTTATTAAGGAGTTGGATAAAAATATGAAATAATGAATGGTCCGAAAACCAATAAAAAGACCGCAGGCATAATTAAGAATACAAGAGGTATAAGAACCTTTTGGGACGCCGCGGCTCCAGCTTTCTCTGCTTTTAGCATTCTTTCCGTCCTAATTTGTTCTGATTGCTGACGCAAGACCTTTCCAATTGACGCTCCCATTTGATCTGCAGAAATAAGTATTGCCACAAAAGAGTTTATCTCGGTCATGTTAATTCTTAGCGCCATTTCACGCAAAGCCTCTGCACGAGAAGACCCCACCTTGATCTCTCTTAAGAGTTGTGCAAACTCATCAACCAATGGACTAGACGCTGATTTTTCAACCACTTTTCCAATTGCTCCTATAAAATCCAAGCCAGCTTCTGTCGAAAGAGCCAATAGATCTACAATAAATGGCATTGATTTCAAAATCTGTTTTTGTCTTACTTTGATTCTACTACTGATCCAAAGATCAGGGAAAAACCAACCTACAATTCCAAACAAAACAAAATAATACCAATCTACATCAATCAAACCTAAAGCCTTTAAAAAGCCTCCTACAATTGGGAAAAAGAAAATCAAAAATATTTTAAAAGAAATAAATTCATCCGGAGTAAATTCTTCCCTTAGAGCAGCGCTTATGAGTTTTCTCTTCAGAGATTGCCGCATATTATCAAAAAATGGCCTTCCACGAATAAGAGGTAAAATATATTGAGCAATAAAAGGTCTTGAAACTTTGACTAACAGATTGCTTGCTTTTTTATTTTTTTGATCATCCAAATTTTCTTGAACGGCTCTTGCTTCTTCCTCCTGAACAAGCATACGAACTAGAGTAAAAGCAGCCAGACCTACGAGTAGGTAAGCAAAGTAAATGACAAATTGTCCTTTTCCAAAGACTTCATCAACCATAGGTGTACCCACACACTTATCGGAATTAATTATTGAATCTTAACTTTTTTACTTACTTTTTGTGCGCCGTGAGAATTTAAAAAGGCTTCTCCTGCCAAATGAATGGAGTGTAATCGTGAAACACTCTCTGAAAACGTGGTTTTTTCATTTATACCTTGTACCAAAAAATCATTAATTTTATCATGAACTGAAATTGCCAAATCGGTTTTCAAATTCGAACCTCTACTATATGCTCCTATATTGAGCAAATCTTCGACCTGCTCATAAAGAGCCATCCACTCCCTCACTTCTCCAGCCCATTGCAAATGATCTTTAGAAATGACAGATCTCATTACACGGCTTGTACTCTGCAAAACATCAATTGCTGGAAACTGATTTCTTTGCGCGATTTTCCTCGAAAGAACAATATGTCCATCTAAAATAGCACGGGAAGAATCGGCTATTGGATCATCCATATCATCATTTTCAACTAAAACCGTCAAAAGCCCTGTGATGCTTCCTTTTTGAGGAGCTGTTCCCAATCTCTCTAAAATTTTAGGTAATGTTGAAAATACACTGGGTGGATATCCTTTCATCGCAGGGGGCTCACCCATTGAAAGACCAATTTCTCTTTGAGCCATACAAAATCTTGTAATAGAATCCATCAGAAATAAAACATCAAGACCTTGATCTCGGAAATATTCTGCAATAGTAGCAGCTAAAAAAGCACCTCTCATTCGTAACAAAGGAGATTTATCTGAAGTAGCAACAATGACCACCGAACGAGCAAGCCCCTCTGGTCCAAGTTCTCTCTCAATAAACTCTCTCACTTCTCTTCCTCGCTCACCAATGAGGGCAACTACGTTCACATCTGCTGCTGTATTTTTTGCCATCATGCCAAGCAAAACTGATTTCCCAACTCCAGAGCCAGCCATAACTCCAACACGCTGTCCTTTGCCACAAGTC
>JAHFAB010000033.1:9116-10520 GCA_023250795.1 Bacteriovoracaceae bacterium | reverse complement strand
AAAAATACCGGACTCATAGTCCGAAATACGGACGCACTCCTAGTATTTTGAGCTCAGAAAATCTGGCATAGATTTTGCTGGATAGAGACTCAGAAAACAGTTAAACAAAAGGAGTACCTGTATGATAAAAAAAACGGATTCTAAACCTATTTTCAATTATTCGGTCAAAACAAAAGACCTGCCGGCTTCACAAGGGATGCTTCATCTCGTTAGAAATGAACTCAAGTCAGATATTCGTGAGTTGAGATGCGAGATGGGTGCTCAGTTTAAGCAGGTGGACATAAAATTTGTTCAATTGGAATCTAAGATGAACGACAAATTTGCTCAGGTTGATTCTAGATTCGCCCAGGTTGACGCTAGATTCGCCCAGATTGACTCCAGGTTTGATCAGGTCAGTGTCAAATTTCTACAAATAGAAAGTAAGTTAGAACAAGTTCTTGGATCTGTGCATCAGATGGCGTCTGAAATTTCTCGAATGGGCATTTTGATGGAAGAACAGAACTCCAGAAATCATATTGTTCTAGAAGGTTTGACTGGACTTTTTCAGCGTCAGGAGCGAGTTGAGTCACGAATGGATGGAGTAGAGCGCGTAGTTCAGTCGATCGCTGCTCATGCTAAATAGAGTGGCAAAGTGGAGCATTCAAAGCACAATGAAACCCCACAGATTTAAACTCCTTTTACTGCTCACACTTCTTGCCCTCTCCTCTTGTCACGAGTTTACAAGCCCGCAAGGGGTCATAGGCACGGCCTATCAGGCGCTCTTAGATGATGATCTAAAACTATGGAGGCAAAGTTTGAGAGATCCGGCACTTGCGCAGGAGGGGAGTGAAGCGGGGATGTGTACCTTTCAGAAACGACTTCTGGGGCAAGACATCAATCTCAAAGATCCGGTGTTCATGCACGCGGATGATGATCTCTGTGGGAGACCAGTGCAGAAAACTTATCATGCAGAAGTCTGGGGTAAACTCATGAGCGATCCCCACGATATTTACAAAGTCATTATCCAAGCAGAAGTTATGTGTGATTATGAATATTTCGAAAACCACTGTGAAAATAAGCGCATAAAGTCAATCCTCTGTCAGATTGCTGAGCTTTTATGAAGCCCGTTACTCACTCCTCCACGGCTTTTACATTTCTCCCAGCACTCCCCGTGGGGCCATTTCAGTGTAATTGTCGCCTACTGATTTGCCCAAAGACAGGGCAAGCCGCACTGATCGATCCAGGTGATGAGCCCGAGAAGATTGTCTCTTTCGTTCAGTCGCAGTCGTTGCCAAACGGCATTTCTCTCCAAGTCAAATATCTCTTTCACACTCACGCTCACTTGGACCATATTGGGGGAACTCGAAAAGTCTATGAACGTTATGCTTCACAAGCGCCGCTGATCTCTTTGCACAAAGCAGACGA
>JAHFAB010000033.1:5683-9106 GCA_023250795.1 Bacteriovoracaceae bacterium | reverse complement strand
AGGCCAGCTCTTTGGCATGGAGTTCGAAGATCCACTCCCTGTTCAAAAATACCTAGAAGATACAGAAGAGCTCCAAGTGGGTTCTCTCAAGTTTTCTGTGATCCATACTCCAGGGCATAGTCCGGGAAGTGTTTGCTTTAGACTCCATGAAGACTCTGCGCTAAAAATTCCGGAGCTTATTTTCTCAGGTGATACCCTCTTTGAGGGAAGCGTGGGAAGAACGGATCTTTGGGGTGGGGATTCTGCCCAGCTTTTGAAAAGTATTAGGACGCGCATTCTGACACTCGAAGACGAAATCCAGGTCTGTCCGGGCCACGGGCCAGACACAACGGTGGGGCAAGAAAAAAGAGAAAACCCCTTCCTAGCCTAATTCGTGTTAAGCAAAGCTCCATGCGTTTAAAAATGCAAATCGAAAAAACACTCTCAGACTCACAGGGGATCCCACGCGCAAGAGCCACAAGAGTTACTTTGCAGGGCTCACAGGGAGTGGCGTACGAAATTCTCACTCCTGTTTTTATGCCCGTGGGAACTTTGGGTTCTGTCAAAGGGATGACCACACACGAGCTGAAGAAAATCGGAGCTCAGGTGATATTAGGTAACACCTATCATCTATACCTACGACCCGGGCATCTCAGAATCGAAAAACTGGGAGGACTCCAGCGCTTTATGGGTTGGGACGGACCGCTTCTTACTGATAGTGGTGGTTTCCAAGTATTTTCTCTCTCGAAGTTAAATAAAACCGACGACGACGGCGTCACTTTCCAATCCCATATCGATGGGAGCACCCATCGGTTTACTCCGGAGCTTTCGATGGAAATTCAAAAAAGTTTAGGGAGTGATATTGTGATGGCGTTTGATGAATGCCCTCCCTATCCAACCACCCCAGAAAAAGTGCAGACTGCAATGCAAAGAACTCTGAAATGGGCCAGTCGCGGGCTGGAAGTTCCACTCCAAGATCATCAAGCGAGGTTTGGGATTGTACAAGGCGGGCTCTATGAAGAATTGAGGGTCGTCTCCGCTCGAGAAATCACTGCACTTCCCTTCGATGGGTTTGCCATTGGGGGGCTTTCGATTGGTGAGACTCCAGAGCTGATGCGGAAAATGGCTCATTTTACGGCACCTTTATTGCCTCAAGATAAGCCTCGGTACTTGATGGGGGTTGGGCGTCCTGAAGACCTGGTCGAAGGCGTGAGAGCGGGGATTGATCTTTTCGACTGTGTAATGCCCACTCGGAACGCTAGAAATGGTCAGCTTTTTACGAGTTTAGGGAAAATCAATATTAAAAATGCGCGGTATGCCGATGATCCTTCGCCTCTGGATCCTGATTGTTCTTGCGAAACTTGTCAGAAATACTCGAAAGCTTACTTGCGGCATCTTTTTATTTGTGGTGAAATTCTTTCTGCTCGCTTGAACACGTTGCATAATTTGACCTTTTATTTGAATTTGATGCACCAAATGAGGAATTCAATATTAGAAAATCGGTTTGACGATTGGGTTAAAAATTTCTATACCCAGAAGAAGAACCAAATGAGTGCGGGTATTGAGAGTTAAGAAGGAGATTGTTTTATGATTCAGAGGACTCGGAACTGGGTTTTAGGGTTTTGTTTGATGTTCACAGTGTTTGGGAGCTTCGTATGGGCTGATGGACCCGCAGTCCCGGCCGGATCTGCTCCGCTTCCTGCCGTAGGTGCTGGCGCAGGAAATGTTCCCACACAGCCTGGATTTGGAAGCATGCTTCTTCCCTTTGCGCTCATGTTTGGAGTGATCTATTTCCTCATGATTCGCCCACAGCAGAAAAAAGCTAAGGAGCAGCAAGAAATGCTCACTGCATTGGCTCAGGGCGATCAAGTGATGACCCAATCCGGAATTTTGGGGAAAATTGCAGGAATTACAGATAAAGTGGTGACTCTAGAAATTGCGGATGATGTAAAGATTAAGATGCTCAAAAGTCAGATTGCTCAGGTAGTCAAAGGGCAAGTAAAGGAACTCGTATGAATCGCAGCTGGTGGGGAAAATTGATTTTATTAGTATTTTTTGTCGGGCTTTCAGCTGTTTATGTTTATCCGACTCTAGGGAATCTCGATTTGGAGAAAACACAGTTTCCTTTTAAGAAAAAAATAAATTTAGGACTCGACTTACAGGGCGGCCTGTACATGGTTTTAGGTGTCGATTTTAATCGTGTTTACAAAGACATTGTCGATCGGCAAGTCACGATTTTACAGGATCACTTTAAGGAAAAGGGTCAGACCGGAGTTACGGTCAAAGCTCTGCATGAAGGTGTTCCAGTCGATGATCCCAGGATTTCAGTCGAATTTGACGCCAAACCAGAAGCTAAAAAGCGTGATGAGATCTATGCAGTTTTGAAAAAGGACTTTCCTATCTTGCGATTGGCTGAGGAGAAGCCCGGAAAATTACAAATGGGTTTGACGAGAGAGCAACGAGCCGACATTCGGGATCGAACGATTAATCAGAGCATCCAAGTTATTCGCAATCGGGTGGACGAATTTGGCGTGTCAGAGCCTGTGATTGCCAGTCAGGGCACTGATCGCGTGGTCGTGGAGCTGCCCGGTATTCGCGAAATTGAGCGCGCAAAACAACTCATAGGAAGAACAGCAAAACTAGAGTTTAAAATCGTAGATGACAAGGGCATGAATCCGTCTCAGGTGGCTAATTTGGTCGCTGAGATTGAGAAGAAAAACAATCTTTCTTATAAAGAGGGTCAGAAATTTTCAGATTATGTTCAAAAAATAAATGAATTTGCTAAGGGGAAAATCCCTGAAGGGGATGAAATTGCATTTGAGAGAGTTCGTGGGTTTCAAGAGGCTCCCGGAAGCTTAGAAAGAAGCTCAGAAAACGCTTTTCAGTCAAAGGCACCTTACCTCCTACACTCTAAAACAGAAGTGACTGGGAACGATTTGCAAGACGCAAGTGTGTCCTTTGATCAAGAGAGCCGCAGGCCGATCGTCAGCTTTAGCTTAAACGCGCGAGGAGCCACACTTTTTGATAAGCTCACGGGTGATCACATTCGTGATCGATTGGCGATTGTGCTCGATAATATTGTGCATTCCGCGCCTGTGATTCAGACTCGAATTGGAGGCGGTAGGGGACAAATTACTTTAGGCCAGGGCGATGGAGAAAAACTCATTCGTGAAGCCAAGGATTTAGCAATCGTGCTTCGAGCAGGAGCGCTTCCGGCGCAGCTCGAATTTCAGGAGCAAAGAGTGGTGGGACCCTCGCTTGGGCAAGATTCAATTCATAAAGGAGCCCTGGCAAGTCTAGTCGGAAGTCTAGCGGTATTTCTATTTGTGATCTTTTACTACCGAGTCAGTGGCGTGATTGCAGTTGTATCATTACTTTTGAACGTCCTCTTTGTTTTAGCTTCTCTCGTAGGTTTGGACGCAACACTGACCTTACCGGGTATTG
>JAHFAB010000033.1:0-5673 GCA_023250795.1 Bacteriovoracaceae bacterium | reverse complement strand
ATCGCACTGACAGTTGGGATTGCGGTGGATTCTAACGTCGTGATTTATGAACGTATCCGAGAAGAGTTGAGGCATGGAAAACGGCCACAGGGAGCGGTAGAGGCTGGGTTTCAAAAAGCTTTTCGCACCATCATGGATGCAAACGTGACCAATGCAGCGGCAGCGGTTGTGCTCTTGATTTATGGAACAGGGCCGATCAAGGGTTTTGCCGTCACAATGCTGATTGGGATCGTGACTACACTTTTCACAGCCGTGTTTGTTTGTAAGCTGATGTTTGATGCTTATCTAAAAGTCATAGAAGGCAAAACGTCCGAGGCTGTCAGCATTTAGTAGATATTTTAAATTAGAGGGAGAGATATTCTCATGTTTCAATTGATTCGACCGGATACGAAAATCGATTTTGTAGGAAAACGCCATCTTTGGATTGGGATCTCAATCGTTGCCATTGTGCTGACTTTTGTTCTTTTTTTCACCAAAGGACTCAACTACGGAATTGATTTCACAGGGGGAGCTGAAGTCCAAATTCGGGTACCTCAGAACTGGGGGATCGAGAAGGTGAGATCGGCTCTCGAAAGCGGAAATATCAAGGGCCTCAAAGTTCAACAAATTGGAGAAGCGGCTGAACATCAATTTTTGATCAAAGCTCAAGGGGATGAGAACTCTCTCAATCAGGTTTCTCAACAAGTGGCTGATGTTTTGAACAAGCAGCTGCAGCCCAGAGAATGGGAAATCCAACGCGTAGATGTCGTCGGTCCTGCTGCAGGAAGTTCGCTTCGAATGAGTGGTTACCTCTCTATGCTCTATGCGCTGATTTGTATTTTGGTCTATGTTTCGATTCGGTTTGATATGAGGTATTCACCCGGAGCGGTTTTAGCTCTTTTCCACGACAGTGTGATTACCTTGGGAGTTTTTATCATCACTCAAAAGCAGTTCGATTTACAAATCTTGGCAGCCCTTTTGGCTTTGATTGGGTATTCGAATAACGACACAATTATTGTGTACGATAGAGTTCGAGAAACCATCCATCAACATCCGAGTCTAAAAATTGAAGACGCTGTCAATCGTGCTATTAACGAAACATTGGGTAGAACAATTCTCACCTCACTTTGTACTTTTCTCACGGTTTTTTCTCTTTGGATGCTCGGAGGAAAAGTGATTGAGGATTTTGCTTTTACTCTGATGATTGGGATTGTGGTGGGAACTTATTCTTCTATTTTTATCGCAAGTTCTCTTGTGATTTCGATCACGCATTATTATGAAAAACGTGCGTTGAGAATGAAGATGAACGGAAGTGGATCTCATAAGCGCACGATTCATGTCAGGCCAGAACCTAAATTAGAAGCCTAGTTTTTCCGAAGGGGGCACGTCACATCATGAAGGAACTTGAGCGCAGAGAATGGCGGTTGCGCGCCTCTGGTAGTTCTGCAAATGGGCCTTCTCAGGTGTTTGAAACGCTTTCGCAAGAAACGGGTTTATCTCGTTTGACTCTCAAAGTTTGTGAACAAAGAGGATTAGACACAGCTCAAGCCATTCGAAATTTTCTTTCTCCTCAGCTGGAAAATCTGAAAGATCCTTTTTCCATTCGAGATATGAACCTCGCTGTGGAGAGAGTATCTGATATTCGTGAAAAAGGAGAAAAGCTCCGTGTATTTGGCGACTACGATGTGGATGGAACGGCGGGCGCTTCTCTATTGACTTGGATTTTTAGAGAGTGTGGGATTCAGGCCGATGTCAGGCAGCCGGATCGTTTCAAAGATGGCTACGGACTTAATGTAAAAGCCGTTGAGGAAACAGCACAAGCGGGGATCAAAGTTCTGATGACTGTTGATTGTGGAATTTCAAGTTTTGATGCAGCAGAGCGTGCACGTGAGTTAGGAATTGATCTGATTATTATTGACCATCACCAAATAGATCCAGTTCGGGGTTTGCCCCCTGCCTATGCTGTGATCAATCCTCATCGCTCGGATTGTGAGAGCGGTCTCAAACAACTCTGCGGGTGTGGACTTGCTTTTTATTTTGCCAGAGCTTTGCGAACTCATGGGAGAGCTCTGGGGTGGTGGGTTTCTGGAGCTGAGCCCAATTTGAAACAGCATTTGGATTTAGTGGTCCTTGCGACAGCGGCAGATTTGGTTCCACTGACTGGGGACAATCATATTTTGGTCAGGCATGGGTTAGAGGTTTTAAAACACACGAAAAAACCTGGATTGAAAGCACTTTTAGAAGTTTCTGGAGTAGCTTCGAAAAATCTCAGTCCAAGCCATTTGGGATTTGTGCTAGGTCCGAGGATTAATGCCTCAGGGCGCATGGTCTCAGCTAGCATTGCACACGAATTGCTGACGACTGAAGACTCCGTGAAAGCTTCAGAGTTGGCCGCGCAGCTTGAGAAATTAAACAAAGAGAGAGCCGGAGTTCAAAATCAGATTTGGGATGAAGTGAGAGCGCGAGTGGATAAAGGCTTAGAAGAAGGCCGCTTTCAGCACGCCATTGTTTTAGGGGATCCTTCTTGGCATGAGGGAGTGGTGGGAATTGTCGCTTCACGTGTGGTGGAGACTTATCGAAGACCAGCGGCCATTCTCGCTTTTCGAGAAGACTTTGGAAAGGGCAGTGTGCGGACCTATGCGGGCAAAGATGTGCTGTCCGCACTCAGAGCATGTGCTCCACTTCTGCTAGGTTTTGGAGGGCATAGACATGCTGCGGGCTTGAGTGTTGCTCCGGAACAGTTTGAAAACTTTGTTCAGGCTTTTGATACGGCCGTGGGTGAACTGCAGACCGATGAAGATGCAAAGCCTCTCTATTTGGAGGGAGAGTGTTCTTTGGTGGATTTAGATCTGAAGACTTTACAAGAACTGGAAAAACTGGGTCCTTTTGGCCCTGGAAATCCAGAACCTGTTTTTAGTTTTCGGGCGACCGTCAAGCGCTACCAAGTGATGAAGGAAAGGCATTTGAAATTCCAATTGAGTGAAAAGCACACGGACCCTACAGCGAAAACTCTAGAAGCTGTTTGGTTTCACGCTGCGCAGAGTTGTGAAGAGTCGGAGATGCTTTATCAAGAGTCGGAGTGGGCCGGGGTGCCTGAGATCAATCGGTTTCGGGGGTACGTGACTCCAACGATTAGGATCAAGGATTGCAGGAGGGGCGGGGAGTGACGAATATCGATCTTGCGGATGATTATTTTAAAAGAGCGCAAATACGCTTAAAGGCGCTTTATTTTTTCAAGCAAGAAAAAGGCTATGCCGAAGTGGTGAGGGAGGCTCAAGAACTGGTTGAGATGGTTTTGAAAGGTGTGCTGAGAAAAATCGGAGTGGAACCTCCTCATTGGCACGAAGTCAGTTCTATATTAGAGCAACATAAAAATAAACTTCCTAAAAAAATATCAAATCAGCTAAAAAAGATTTCTGAAATTTCAAAAAAACTTAGAAAAGAAAGAGAGCTTGCTTACTATGGAGACGAGGACTACATCCCTTCAGAAGAGTATGATGAAAAAGATGCAATAGAAGCCATCACAGACTGCGATTGGCTTATTACATTATTAAAATCTTTTTTTAATAAAAAATGAATGAAAAATTATTTCAAAAATTACTTTTAGAGTTGGTGAAAGAATCCAAGAAACATTTCAAATCAGAGCTCAAAGGCATTCTCTTATTCGGTTCTACTGTAAAATATTTGAAGAAGGTCACTGATATTGATCTGTTGATTTGCATAGATCCACTTCCTGAGAAAAGGAGAAAAAGATTTGAAATTTTTGATCCTGTTGAAAAAAAACTGAGGCTTCGATTAGAGAGATTTCAAAAAGATGGAGGTTTTCTCCATTTTTCTCCCATCTTAAGAACTGAAAAAGAAATTTTGCAGTTTTCTCCACTTTATTTAGATATGGTAGATTGTTCCAAAATTTTATATGACTCTAAGGGTTTGTTGCGTGGAGTTTTGAAAAAGACGAAAGAGTGGATAAAAAAATCAGGGGCCTACAGGGTCAAAAAGGGACTGCTTTGGTACTGGGTGTTAAAACCAGATGCTCATTTTGATCAGAAATTTAAAATGGGGTGGTCTGATTAGTGTGAGTCGTTCTTTTCAGCAGCTCTATTTTTCGATATTAAAATGCAAATGACCATAAATGCAAACAACGCTCCAGACGCTGTATAGCGACTCATTGCCAAACCACCTTTTTCATGGGGTTTGTCCAGAAAATCTCCAACGACAGCTCCTAGCGGCCTCGTTAAAATGAATGCTGCCCAAAAAAGAGCGGTGCGTGAAATATGTGTCCAGTAGTAAAGTGCAACCACCAGGGCCAACAATAGAGTGAAAATTACGGCACTACCGCCATATCCCAGTCCTGCTGAATCCGCAGTCCAATCGCCCAAAGCGGTTCCCAAAGTTTGTGAAAACATAATGGTGACCCAATAAAACATTTCAGTTTTTGGATTACTGACGGTGTCAACAGAAATGGACCCCAAAGTTCGATACCAAATTAATAGGGAAGCCATCAATAGTGCAAAAAGTAAAGTGGAACCCCCGGTGTAACCAATGCCTAGAGAGCGGTCCGCAAAGTCCGCCATTGTCGTACCAACAGTTGTTGTTGCAACAATGGTGGTCCAATAAATAAATGGATGAAACCGGGGCGCTTTAATTTGAATCATGACTGCAATGATGAAGACCGTTGCAAAAATTACTGTGCCCACGAGATATCCAAAATTCATAGACATAGAAACCGCATCGCCACCTGTTTCACCCAGAGTTGTTGCAGCGATTTTGATAATCCAAAATATTAGGGTGAGTTCAGGTACTTTGCTTAGATCTTTTTTTGCAGCCGATGCAATCATATCTTATGCTCCTGCTCTCTGTATAAACCCATTGGTCGGATGCCGATCTTTTTACGTTTAGTTTTTTTCAGCTTTTTTCTTTAAGGCTTTATTCATCTTTTCTAGCATTGGATGCACACTCTGATTCATCTTGTTCCAGAACATTGGCACCATAAGTTTCCTTACTTACGAGAGTAGATAAATCCAAGAGAAACGCCGCAGACGAAAAATTGAATTAAATGAAAAGCCGCCTGGATCCCCAGCCATGTTTCCATCGAAGAGACTTCCATCTTAGCTGCATTTGCAAGTGAAGAGACGCTATACAGAAAAAGACCCATCAACAAAGAGAACCGTACAGCTTCCCTGTAATGTGATCCACCTCTGTAATACCTTGGATATATGAATGCCATTACAAGACCTTGGATTATCATGCTTAGAAAGCCAAGAGGGATAATGGGGTCTACACGATTGTAGATTCCGAAGCTGTGGTAGAGATCTTTGAATAAAACAAAATGCCAAGGAACCGCAATTAACATCGTTACGAAAGCATAGGCTAATGTAGCAGAAATCATTTTTTTCATAACACCCCCATTTTAGCAGTTTGTAACAAATTAAATGATTGAGCGTTTGATTGGATATTTCAAGTACTAAAATGATTATAGTTGATTTACTTCACATGGCTGAAAACTCTGGTGAATAGTGCTTTTGAAAGGGGTATTTTCAGGCAAACAAGGCAGTTAGGGACTGCCTCCTGGGTTCTGCATCAGTCGATACAGGCAAGCCGCAACTGGATCAGATGCCTGGAGTTGCTCAGTGTATCCACAAAGATCTAGAATGAGTTGAACCTCTCTGAGCGAGCCAAGCGAAGTGGCATAGA
>JAHFAB010000382.1 GCA_023250795.1 Bacteriovoracaceae bacterium | reverse complement strand
CTTTAGAAAATGTTTGGGAAAAAGTTCGAACCAGAGTATTTTTAAGACTCATAAAAGCCCTCTTATGAAAGAGGTAGCACAGAGATCCTGTTTTTTCCATGGCATATATTTTATGGGGGAGATATGTTTTTAGAACCTATGATTTTAGATCATGCATCAATTGTTCGGCTCACAGTATTTTACGGTGTTTTAGTATTGATGGCCGTTTATGAATGTATTGCACCCCGTAAAAAAACTGTATTGAGCAAAGTGAAAAGGTGGATCAGTAATCTCATCCTCGTTTTTTTAGATGCTATTTTGGTTCGGTTTTTGATTATTATGACCCCTGTGGTTTGGGCAACGTACTTGGATCAGAAGGGAATAGGCTTGTTGCATGGATTTTCGTTCCAACTACGTGTTGGTTTAGCGATTGTTGCTCTAGATTTTGTTATTTATTTACAGCATGTGATGTTTCATTTTCTTCCTGTTTTATGGCGATTTCACAGAGTGCATCACTGCGACCGTGATATCGATGTGAGCACTGGTCTTCGGTTTCACCCAGTCGAAATTTTAATTTCTTTAGGGATAAAATTTTCTGCCATTTTTCTTTTAGGGGCGCCCCCGGAGGCAGTACTTTTGTTTGAAATTATTTTAAACGCTTCTGCAATGTTCAACCATAGCAACATAAAAATTCCAATTTGGCTGGATCGGGTTTTGAGATTTGTTCTTGTCACTCCGGATATGCACCGAGTGCATCATTCTATTTATTCTCATGAGACGAATAGTAATTTTGGATTTAACTTACCTTATTGGGATTTTCTTTGCGGGACCTATATAGCTCAACCTCAAGATGGTCATCAGGAAATGGAAATAGGACTCCCTGAATTTAGATTTTCCCCGGTAGCGAATTTATTTTGGTTATTGTACTTGCCTTTTCGGTTGAGTAAGTGAACATGCTTTAAATAAAAAAATAAATGGATGAGTAGTCGGCATGCCTCACTCACCCATTTATTTGCAATGAAGTTACTCCTCTGTGTTTTTCTCACTCAGCTGAAAAACCGATTACATGAACCTCCTTTGTGCTTATCCGCGGACTTATCTAGTAAGTCTGGTCTGAGTAAAACTGGGATATCTGTCCCTGATTTTAAAACAGGTACTTCTCCTTCTAACAGTGGACAGCCTGCATCATACCAAGCTTGTAATTCCGGAGTTGGAGTTTTAACCACACTCTTAGGTTCAGTTAAAATGAGGTTTCCATCTGTGTCAACTCCGAGTGTTCGGTCTCCGTAAAAGAGAGGCATTCCCGCCATTTTCTTTTGTAGGGCGAGTTTACGTAAGTTTTGATTGAATTCCTCATTACTGGTCCCTGGTCCTCCGCCACCATAGGGCACTGGTCTTTCAATATCTTCGAATCTGATGATCTTAGTAATGTCTGAAAGTGGAATTCCATTTGTTTTGGTTGCTTTGGGTGGTTCTTTTCCTTGCAACAAAGAAAAATGAGTCGCACTCTTCATTTCGATGATAAATTTAGGCTCATTTCCTTCTATGATGCTCACGATCAGTCCTTCTCTAGCAATTCCTCGATCTAAAAATGATACCTTAGATCCGATGCGGAGTGAGTTTTTCACAATGGGGACTACTCTAAACTCGCTACTATATGAGGTATTGTAAGCATATCCTCTGATGAGATCAGAGGGAACGAACAGCGATTCTGTTTCTACTCCGTTTTCGGAATGCACAGCAATTGCAATTTCTATGAAAAGCTCTCCTTCTATTATGTGTTTACGCACTATTTGTCCCACTTGTTCGGTTTCGTCTGTAGAAAGGAGCTTAAGTTTATTTTTAAGATCAGCCCCAGGTTGAAATCCTATCCAATCGCCTTCTATCAAACCTAACGTGAGAAAATCAGGATAAGTAAAATAAGTGATAGGCTTTAGTGATACTTTTAAAGGTGAAAAATCCTTGGATAGAATTTCTTTCAACTGAGCTAAAATCCTTCTGGAAATGGCGAGCATGTGTTTTGACTTATCAGGATAGCCTAGATCTATATAATCTTGATGTTGAAAACCAAGAGATTGGTCAATAATGCTGTTGATCACATCCAGAGAGCCAGCCTTCTTTGTTTTTTCCAAAAAAATAGCCAAAATATCATCCAGGTTTAATTTCTTTAGTCGAACTTCTGGATCCTGAAGAATAAAACTCATCACACTTTTCCTAATTTCATTTGCAATTTCAGATTGGCTTTTTGGTATATTTTGAACTGATATCCCTCTTGTCAGTTCTTCTTTCAGAAATGTTTGTCTTAACTCTTCCAGTCTAGCATTCACTTCTACACTTTCATCTGCTACTCCTATGACACTGCATAGAAGTGTAAGATGTAAGAACGCCCATAATAAACAACTTTGTTTTTTCATAATTAAGTCCCCTTTTAAAATTTAAAAAATTTGGATTACCCCAATTCAAATTAAAATAATCGTTTTTCTATTCCATGGCCAAATGACCTCCTGACTCAATGATTTTTTCGGCTTTGATAAGATCAGTTTTCTTCGAAGAATGTTTTGAGTAGAAATGGTTTGAAAAAACCAAATCCGGTAAAAAAACTTGTAAATGACAATAGTCAAAGTTCACGATTTATCCCCCCCAAGTTTGTCAGCGACCTAACCCCGCTTGCTGACGTTATTGGCTAGCTACAATGATTTCTGCCATGTGTCAAATATTT
>JAHFAB010000381.1 GCA_023250795.1 Bacteriovoracaceae bacterium | reverse complement strand
AGTGCAGAAATAGATACAAATTCAGGCCTGTTTTTGCCAAACTCGGAAATGAGCGCACTTTTACCAATACGTCTTCGACCCTTGCAAACCACTAAGCTTGCAGAGTCTTTGAGCTCAAGACCTTGTAAAGTCTCTAATTCTTCTTTTCTTCCGAGAAACATAATCTATCACCAAATAGCTAAAATTCTATCTAGTGATAATTATAACACACTAAAATTCTATCACCAAATAGAATTTTAGCTATTTGGTGATAGATAAAGCCTAGATCGATTATTGTGCGGAAGCGACGGTTTCTACCGTTGCAACAGTCTTAGTTTTCTTAGCAGTCCGTGTGGCGGAGGCCTTTTTTGTCCCACCATTTCCGGCGCCTGTTTTACGAACTCGACTGAGAAGCTTTTCTAATTCCTTCTTTTGTGAAGTCACGAATTTGCGCAATTTTTTGACTTCACCTGGAATTTGCTTCTGAAATTTTACTAATTCTTTTTTCTCTTTTTCTAAGAAGGCTTTTACTTTGGTCACATCAGCGCTCAAAAGTTTTTTCACTTCCTTACCCTGGCGTTCAACATATTTTCTAGCGTCTTCGACCCAAGTTCTATCCTTCAAAAAAGCCTGGAGCGGAGCCCTTGTAGCCAATACTCGGTCCACTACTTTTTTTAACTCGCCACCATTCAACGAAACTTTCATCATTTTTAAATCCCTCATATTGTTAAATCCCAAATCGCCTAACACACGACCGATTCAAGCTGTTATCACTGATCCCAACGTTTAGCTATAGGAATCCTGCGCCCCGTCCCAAAAGCCTTGGAACTCGCTTTTAGCACTGGCGCCGCTTGCCTTCTCTTAAACTCATTGATCTCCACCTTCTTCAAAATCTCCCTCACCCAAACTCCAAACTTTTTTTCAAGCTCAATGACAGATACACTTTTTTCCAAATAAAGCTCTAAGACCTCATCCAAAATCTCATAGGCAGGCAAAGTATCCTGATCAGTTTGGTTCGGCTTTAGTTCAGCCGAGGGGGCTTTTGTCAGGCTGCTCGTTGGAATGACCGTACCGAGAGATTGATTGAGAAACCTGGCTAACTCGTAAACCCGAGTTTTGAACAGATCCCCGATCGGTGCCAAGGCACCCACCATATCTCCATACTGCGTGCAATAACCAGTGGCGAGCTCTGACTTATTTCCCGTCGTCAGCACCAAAGCGCCCAGATGATTCGACAGAGTCATCAAAATCACTCCTCTGAGCCTGGACTGTAGATTCTCCAAAGCCACGGGTGCGAGTTGGCCATAGCCTTCGGCAATTTCTCGAGAGGAAGTAGAAAATAAAAACTTGATCGGTTTGACCTGCAAGCGAATCCCAAGATTCCCTGCCAACCGTTCGGCATCTTCTAAACTATGCGCTGACGAAAACTGGCTCGGCATGGCCACCCCCAGGACGTTCTCCGCGCCTAATGCCTGAACTGCAAGCACGCCCACCACGGCTGAATCAATACCTCCGCTTAAACCAATCACTGTTTTTTAAATCCAGTTCGTGCAAAATATTCCTTAATCCCCGTGATCAGCCCCTGAGACAAAATCTCGATCTCAGAAACCGGAGGGCGCTTTCCCCATACAGGCAAATCCCAGACCGGAGATTTTTCAGCTGAAAGATCTACATCTAAAATTCCAAAACCTGTTTTGAAAAAGGGCAAGCCCCCGATCACCTCTCCTTTTGCATTCATTGCAAAAGAGCCCCCATCAAAAAGAATTTCATCCGTGGCACCCACCTGGTTGACGTAAACCAACGGAACACCTAAAGACTGGGCCACGCCTCCCAAGACTTTTTCGCGATGCACATTCTTGCCCCATTCATAGGGACTGGCTGATAGAGAAAGGATCAGTCTGGCTTTCTGTTTTTTATACTCCACCAAAGGATCAGAACCATAAAGTCGTCTCCCAAATGCACTATCTTGCGCCCAAAGATCTTCACAGATGGCAAAAGCGATCGCGTGGTCTTTCCACTTCCAGGTGGTCACTTTTTTAGCGGGTTCAAAATACCTCGCCTCATCAAAAACGTCATAGGTAGGCAAAAGCATTTTGGATTGGCTAAAAACTCGTTTTCCATCTGATAAAAGCGTCACTGTATTTTGGGCTTTACGGCCGGTTTCACTGGGATTTTGAGACACATGCCCCACCGCTAACACACAAGTCTTGCCTTGTGTAAAACCGATAAGCTCTTCGAGAGCCCGTTCATTTCGTGTAAACATCTCGGGTCGATCCATCAGATCATGAGGAGGATAACCACAGACTCCAAGCTCAGGGGTGAGAAGTAAGTCCGCACTCTTTGAGCAAGCTTCTTGATAAGCCTGTTTTATTTTTTCGATATTGGCTTTGAAATCCCCTACGACTGGGGCTATCTGTGCAACTGCGATTTTCACTTTCTAAAACCGCCTTACTCAATCTAGAGAACAAAATCGCCACTAAAACTTGGCGAGAATTTGAGCCTTATCAAAGAAATATGCAAGCTCACGCTCAGCTGATTTTAAACTGTCTGAACCATGAACTGCGTTGGCCTCAATGCTTTCACCAAAATCTTTTCTAATGGTTCCCGGGGCAGCTTTCGCGGGATCAGTGGCTCCCATAATTTCCCGAACAGCAAGCACAGCGTTCTCCCCTTCTAAACAGAGAAGTAAAACGGGACCGCTCGTCATAAAGTGCACTAATCCTTGAAAAAATGGA
>JAHFAB010000380.1 GCA_023250795.1 Bacteriovoracaceae bacterium | reverse complement strand
TAAGCAGAAAGTGTTCTGGCCTGGACTGACTAAAGGTTTTGAGCGGGCCGGGTATAAGCGAATTGGACCTCATTGGTTAAATCATCCTGAATGGGAACGCTCCATTTATCAATTTGAGTTAATAAAAAATGACTAAACTCAATCACGTAGCACTCCTCACTCCCGATGTTAGAAAAGCAGCAAATAAACTTGAAAAGCTAGGTCTTAAAATTGGACAGGAAGAAGTGTGGGATGGTGAAGGCACTCGAGAAATTTATGTGGGTGATCACACACACACTGGCTTACTTCTACTGATGGAACCTATTAGAGAGGGGGCCTATCAGCGTGCACTCCTAAAGCGAGGTCCTGGGCTGCACCACTTGGCAATAGACGTTCTCAGTTTAGAGGAACTTATTTTAGGTCTCGGTGGCTCAGGATGGCTCCTACATCCACAGAGTATCAAAACAATGAAAGCCACTCAAACCGCTTATCTCGCCAGACCTGGGATTCCAACTCTCATTGAAGTTCAAGAGAGAGACAGACTCAACGAAAAACCCCTCTTTGTTTCCTGCATTGAACTTTCCATTTCTCAAGAACAGAAATCTATGTTTGCAGCTCTCGGACTGGAGGATCGGGTGGCACGGAGCAGCTCTGTCACTTTTCTGAAAATTGCAAACCACCGGCTTTCGGTGGAGGAACTGCTGTCATCATGATGCAAAAAAAACAAATCAAACCCAAAGCTAAAAAAGACTGGTGGAAAATATTTTTTAATAACACGGCCGGGCAGGTGATGTTTTCAATGCCCCAAGAACGAACCAGGCAAGAAGTACAAACCATCTTGAAAGAAACCAAACTTCCCAAAGGCTCAAAAATCTTAGATCTTGGCTGTGGTGTGGGAAGACATAGCTTAGAATTTGCCAAACAGGGTATGAGAGTTGTGGGTCAGTATGAGTAAAGAGCGGGTCTCACTTAAGATCATCGATGGATCCAAGCAGCAAATGATTGCTTTACAGCGTGTTTTTGATGGAGCACCAGATTATGCAATGAGAATTATGGGTCATCCCCCAAGCCCAGATGAAGCTCACTCTACCGTTTCTACTTTTCCTCCTGATGTTGGTTTTAAGAACAAGTTCGTCTATGGCATTTATTTTGGTGAAGAAATGATTGGATGTGTAGACCTCATACGAGGTTATCCTGACAAGAAAACTGCGATGCTGGGACTTCTGCTGCTCATGGAAAAATATCAAAAAATTGGCTTAGGAAATGAAGTTTATCAACAAGTAGAAAAAATTGTAATCAATTGGGGTATGATTGAGAAAATTCGTATTGGTGTTGTTGGTACAAATGACATCGTCATTCCATTTTGGAAGCGTATGGGCTTTATCGACACCAAAATTAGAAAACCTTACCGGTGTGACAAACTAAAATCTGAGCACATCATCTTTGAGAAGAAAGTAAAACTGGGATTTGAGATTTGGAAAGAGAGGCTCTGATGAATGAGAAAAACGTTCCTTATTATGCAGTCATCTTTACTTCTAAACTCAATGAGTCCCATTCTGGATATGATGAGATGGCAAGACACATGGAGGACCTTGCTTCAAAACAAGAGGGATTTTTGTGCTTAGAAAGTGTAAGAGGCAAAGACCAAAGTGGAATTACAATCTCCTATTGGTCCTCTCTAGAAGCTATTGAGCTCTGGAAAAACAATCTCTCCCACTTGGTAGCACAGAAAAAAGGCAAAGAAGATTGGTATGACCACTATAAAGTTCGAATTGCAAGAGTAGAGAGGGAGTATGGAAATTTTAGTTCTTCAGACATTCGAGTGGGTAGCATGATTTTGGAGTGTAAGACTCAGAGCGCATAATGACACACACAAACACCTACCTACTTAGGAAGATTTACTTTCCTTGCCTCTCAACCCCTTAGTCAGCCAGCAGGGCTGTCGGACGCCGGTTCGTACTTTGTTCGGTTTGGTGGAGACGCTGGGAGTTGAACCCAGGTCCGAAAATCATCCATCGCCAGAATCTACATGTGTAGGCTGTGTTTTAGATTAAACCCGCGACGTCCACAGACAAACTTCGCAGATCCTCCGCAGACTTTAGTTTCGCTCTTCCAACGGCTGCGAGACAGGAAGAGCTAGCCTACTGAATGGCGTTTCTTCCCGATCCATAGGCGAGACCAAGAGAAACGTCGAGCTTAATTAATTAAGCTGCGAGTGCGTAATCGTTGCCAATTACATTTGCCGCCTTTTTTACGAGGCCTGGCGACAACCTCGACATGCATCTGGGACTTCAAGGTTCCCGTCGAAGCCGTATCGTCCCCAGATCATAGGTCTACCTTATATCACATCTGAAAAAGTATTTCAGATTTTCATTTTTTCGAGCAGGCTGATAGGTTGTGGGGCAAATGACTAGTTGGCAGTACCCCCTTTACCCCCGCCTCAGATAGGGCCGCATTTTCTCCATCCCAAAACTATCAATGGCACTCAGTCGATTATGACAAGCACACAGGACAGTGAGGTTTTCCTGTTCTGAACTCCCACCCATCGCAACCGGCACGATGTGTTCCACTTGCAGAAAATGTTTTTCAGTACAGCGCTTTCCTGTGATCTCTGAAAAATAGGTGCATTGCTCTCCCGCTCGATCAAAGGCAGTTTTTTTCTCTGAAACTGAGATATAAATTCGCGGTGCTCTCCGAGGCTGCTTGGCAAATGTCTTGCCCACTCCTTTTTTCGCGACTCG
>JAHFAB010000379.1 GCA_023250795.1 Bacteriovoracaceae bacterium | reverse complement strand
ACTCCCAGGTTTCCATATTTGTTGGGAACTTTTTTGGTATCTGTAAACAAACCAAAACCTAATTTCTTCTGCGTGACATAGGGAATATCAAGCAATGGCTTTTCATGGTTTTTTTCATACCTCTTAAAAGAAATTCTTTCGTGAAAAGTAAAATTCTTTTGGGTTTGATCAAAATAATCCCCCTGGTAAACTCCAGCACAATCCATTTTCTGATTGCGTGTGGCTTGATAATTGTATTTGAGAGTAAAGTTAAAAATCCCTTGATTTAATCGAGAATCAATCTGAATCACTCGTTTTTCAGACTCGTCAAAACAACGCTCTAAAGAATAGTAATCGAGTGGAGACGCGCCGTTAGGAGTCGAATTCGAATCCCACTGAACTTCTGCTATAGCGTCTGGATCAGAAAAAGTTGTTCTTATATATTGAGGTATCGAAAGTAGATTACCACTGGCGTCTGTAGTAACTTTTCTAAAATAAGCGCTTACATTGAAGGACATCAAAGTCTCCAAATCTGTAGCGCTTTCACCTTTTTGTTGAATCAATGGATTTGCTCTTATAATGTCCAGTTTGTTTTTTGAAAAAACAAACTTAACGATTTCTAATTTCCCAGATTCTCCTGGAAATGTATAATCAAAGCTATTTGGACTGTCTTGTATCGTTCTTAGAGTCAGAAACTCTTTCCCTACAACTTGCGAAACAGGGATGCCTAAGTTTGGATCTGGCGCATTCTCATTGCTGGAAAGCGGTGAAAACTCTACAAGGGCTTTTTTATTGATACGAATCAATTGTGACGATCCTGCCTGAGAGCTCTCTTCAAATTGTATCTCGGGGGAAGTGATCCCTGGCTCTACCATTTTTAGTTTAGCAGGAGACACGAAAGAAAACGGCACCTGAAATCGCTTGATAATTACCTGATTTTCTTTCGATGGGTTTGCTTGTACGCGCGGATCTTTTTTATCTAAGAGTTCTTTTTCAGAAACACTGAGTTTAGAGGTCTCTTCGATTTCAAAAATATCAAGATTTGTACCGTCGATTTTTGTATAAACCAGAGCGTTATCGGGGAGAGCCACTTTGAAGTTCAATAAAGCTTTTAGTTTTGAGGCCTCCAGTATTTGTCCATCAATCATTGTAGAAGAAAAAATTTCTTCACGATCTAGATCTGATGCTCTGATCTCCATTCGATCAGAACTTCGATTAGAAACTTGGACGTGAGTCGCCTCACCCCAATTAGTCTCTTTTAGTCTCAGTTTCCAGGTTTCTTCGCCCAAGTCATTCTTTACTCTCTCCAAAATCCCAAAAGATTTGAGAGGAAATTTGAAAACCGGGGTCATGACTGCACTTCTTGTGTCATTTTTTGTACTGGGTTTGGTCCTGGGTATCGAAAGCTGTTTTTCTTGCAAACTAAGATCTTTAGAATCTTCTACAACTTTCCAAGCTGTCAGATATTTTTTATCAAGCGAAAACTCAACAACCACTTTCGAGTTCGCTTTTTCCACTACATACAAATCTTGAAACATGGCTTTGATAGAGTCGGGGACTTCTCGCATCAAGTCTCCAGAAGAGACCTCTCTTCCTGAGACTGATTTTACAAGACGCATTTCAGAATCATAGGCAGCCCTAAACTGATTGGATTCTGGGATAGGTTTTTTATCATCGGATACATCAAGAATAATCTGAGAGGATTCGAAAACCGCTTTCTCAAACACATCTTGCCCTTCACCGTCAGCAAACTGAGTGGGACGTGTTTTAGTGCAACTCAGCATTGAGCTTGCAAAAATGATCGCGATGACTAAGGGTCTTAATTTTTTAATAAACATAATTTATTCCTACATAGATTTGAGTCGAGTTTGAGTTCCACAAAGACACATTCGAGTCCTGTCCATTTGGTCTCAGCGTATCTCCGGAGTTTGAAACTCCAGCACTTGATCCCCATTGAGAGGAAATTTGGTAGTCGAGTTCAGAGGCCCATTCAAATTTACTGGTTGGATTTCCTAAGTAGGTCCATCCAGTAACCGCTGAATAAATCGAAGAAATTTTTAAAGTTTCATTGAGAGCAATATCTAGGTTTATTTTTTGCGCTAACAAATATCTGTTATTCGATAATCCAGTCGTAGAGGTCGTAAATTCATGAAAAAGTCGTCCACCTGAGAGTTCATAAAATCCGCTAAAGGGTTTCAAAAACTTGGTTTTTTCAAATCCAAAACTCAACCTGGGAGCGATTTTCAAGCCCGTGAGAAGAGAATCTTGACTCCATTTTCCACGGCTGATCGGTATAATGACAGTTGAAGAAGCAGAAAAATGAAAGAACGGGTTCAGATCCATGCCGGAGTATGAAAAACCCAAATCACTCTTTTTGATAAAAGTAATTTTTTCTTGGGTCAATTCTTGGTCAATTACAAGAAGAGGTTTGAACAGAAAGCTTGGGGCCATTGTAAAGCGAGGCATGAGCTCCAACTCCAAAGACGCTATGTGTGCGGGATCTTGGACAGAATGAAGACTAGAAGAAGCTTCTATGTTCGAATCAAAAGTCCACGAGCGGGCTGTGACGTCAGCACAACGCGCTGACGCAGTGAGTAACATGAAAATGGGTAAAATCAATCTCATTTTTCTGACTGCCTATGTAAAAATCACCCTCCCTAATCAACCCTGGTTCCCCATAACAGCGTGTAGTTATAACAAATAATAGTTGATAAATCTAGTTTATTATTTTGCTCATTATCGA
>JAHFAB010000378.1 GCA_023250795.1 Bacteriovoracaceae bacterium | reverse complement strand
CGCTCCAGGCCTGAAAAAATAACAGCGACTATCTCCGACATGCCCAATGATTAAGTTTTGCTGATGAAACAAGAGGGCTGTCGTGGTGGTTCCCATCCCTTGGAGCTCGATGTCTTCGAGAGATTCTTGGTAAATTGCCTGATTTGCAGCCCGAATCGAATCTGAAAGTGCTTTTTTAGTGGGTGGAATTTTTTCTAAAAATTTTGGAACAATATCCGCGACCATTCCGCTAGCGGTTTCTCCCCCCATGTGTCCACCCATCCCATCGGCGATCAAAAAAAGTCCAAGATCAGGGCGAGCGACTCCAGCGTCTTGATTCTGGTGACGTTTGAGTCCAATGTCTGTGATGAGTTGATGATGAAACCGCATGTTTTAGGATGTTCCGCCTACTGAAATTTCACCGATGCGAATTGAGGGTGCTCCCACATTTCCAGAAAATTTCAGGTCGTTCCCGAGGTCGGTGATGTTTTTAAAAAGATCAATGATATTTCCCGCAACAGCAAATCCTTTTACCGGACGAGTGAGTTTTCCCTTCTCAATCAAAATACCCGAAGCTCCGAGCGAAAAGTCCCCAGTCACTGGATTTGCTGTGTGCATTCCCATTAGATCCGTTATCAAAATCCCCTGAGAGATCCCGTCATAGAGTTGGGAAAGAGTTTTTAGCCCAGGTTTCAAGTAAAGATTTGAGATTTGGATGCTTGGAGGAGATTTGATCCCTCGAGAGGAATTGCCGGTCAAAGAAAGTTTGTTCTTTTTTGAATAATAAAGATTGGAGAGAGGTTCTTTGAGCTGTCCTTCCCGAATGAGATAGGTTTTCTTGCTTGGAACTCCTTCACCATCAAACTGAGAAGTGCAATATCCATCTTTTAGTAATCCGTCATCAATTAGGTTCAGATATTTTGGAAAAACTGTCTGGCCAAAAAAACCACTGAGCATGCTTCGGCCTTTGTCGATTTCCTCTGCAGAAAAACTGGAGGAAAGAAAATCAATGAGTTCAGAGACCGTGCTATTTCGTATCACGGCCGGGCATTTGAGTGTGGGAGGGGAGCCCGCTCCTAAGAGTTCAAGCGCGGACTGAGCGGCTTTACTTCCAATCTCAGGAACACGTATTTGATCTAGTGTGTTAGAGAATCCCATTTCAAAACCCAGCTGACTATCCCCATTCTCCTCTGCCTTACACGTGATTTGGGCGGTGAAAAGTGAGCCTTCTTGGCGGATCAGATTTTGGTGAGAATCCATCATTTGAATTTCAAAGTAGTTCTCAATAAAGCTTGCAGCCCTCACTCCCGTAATGCGAGAGTCAAATTTTCGACACTCCGATTCGAGCTGTTTTGCCAAAGCGATTTTTTCTTCAAGCGGAGCTTTGAGCCCTCGGGTGTCTAAAAGATCGAGACTCGGGTACTGGACTTGGTCAAAAGAATACAGCTCCGCATATTCGTCTTGCGGCATCAGCTTTGATGTTTCAAGTGCTGAGTCAATCGCACGTTCCATGGACAGGGGATCTAAAGAGGTCGTAAAACTAAATCCCCTTCTGTGGTCCTGCACGACTCGAATAGAGAGTCCCACGTCTTCTGAACGAGTGAGTGAGTCTGTTTCCTGATTTTTAGAGTCTATTTTGGTCGAGTATTTTCGAATCAAATAGAGTTCAAACTGGTCGGGTTTGAGAGATCCAAGTCGCAGTGCGGCTTGGGTGAGGATGGGGTGTACTTCAAAAGCAGGTTGAGTTTTCATTCTTCTCAATACAACTTAAAATATCAAAAAGCACAATAACTTTACAGCTGACTAGAGGAGAAGGTAAAATGGGGGAAGAAGGTGTAAAACGACCGATAGATTTGGGTTAGTGGCGTTAAGTTTTTGTTATTGTTGGTAAAATTAAAATTTTAAAAAAAAAGAGGGAGAATACTTCCATGGCAAATTCACATTCAAACTCCGATTGGATCAAAATGTTAGGCGATCTTGCTCCGATGCAAGAATTTCGTAATCTTCATTGGGAGGGAAATTTTTCGGACTATTTGGATGTTGTGAAAAAAAATCCGAGCGTCACTCGCAATGCGTTTCAAAGAATGTACGACATGGTTCTGGCCTGGGGGACGACTTCTTATTTAGAATATAAAAAAAATATTATTCGTTATAAATTTTTCGATGATCCAATTGATCACGGAAAAGACGGAGTTTTTGGGCTGGATGTTCCACTGATGAAGTTGGTGCATTTTTTCAAGTCAGCGGCGTTTGGATATGGAACTGAAAAAAGAGTTCTGCTTTTGCACGGTCCTGTGGGTTCAGCGAAATCTACCATCGCTCGGTTGCTAAAAAAAGGGATTGAGCGCTATTCGAAAACGGAAGAGGGGATGCTCTATACCTTCAAGTGGACCGATGCGAAGGGAAACAATGAACATATTTTGGGTAATCAACAGGAAATGGCTTGCCCGATGCACGAGGAGCCCCTCAAATTAGTTCCAGAAGAAGTGCGCCCGCGCTTAATCGAAGAGCTCAATAAGGGAAACAAATCAGCTTATAAAGTCCAAATCAACGGAGATCTCTGTCCTGCTTGCCGTCACGTTCAACGAGAGTTTATGAAACGCTACCAAGGTGATTGGACCAAGGTGCTGGAACATGTCAAAGTCCACCGCCTGATTCTTTCCGAAAAAGACCGTGTGGGGATTGGGACGTTTCAGCCTAAAGATGAGAAAAATCAAGATTCGACAGAATTGACTGGAGATATTAATTATCGAAAAATAGCAGAATACGGCT
>JAHFAB010000377.1 GCA_023250795.1 Bacteriovoracaceae bacterium | reverse complement strand
GTGTGAGACGGGGCTCGGTGAGGGCCCGCTGGATCAGGCTCCGGCAACTTTTTCTTATCGTTACTATTCTCATCCTCTGGCGGGTTTACTACCTCCTTGGTTCCAATAAGACCATCTCCCATGTCGGTCTCAGTAATCTCTGTTCCCTTTGGAGGGGGAGCTGGTTTTGGCGGAGGACCTGGAGCTTTTCCACCACCAGGCTTTTGGCCACCCCGATAATCGCCAGCATGCACAACGGAGGTGACGAAGAAACCCATCAATAAAACTGAAAATAAAACAACACTCAGCTTTTTCATTTTTTGATTCTCCTTGATTTGGATGAAAAGTTAAATAAAGTCCCGCTTTGTTGAGCTGAGCCAAAAACTAGTTTCGCGGGAGTTGGGCCAGCTAGTGTAACTCCGCCTGCTTCTAGTTCTGGACTTGGAGTACCCATTATCAATTCTGGTTTGATCTGACAACACGGGGCTGTGACAACCGCTTCTACCGGTGGGACAGAACTTGCGATAGTCTCACCAGCAGGCACAAGACCACTTGGAGGATTTAACGTGGCGAGAATTTCAGGAGCCGGATCGTAATGAATCAAATATTTATCTAGGTCGTAGAATTCGTCCGAGGCCGACGATTTTTTTCTTTCTTCTTCCCTTCTCTTTTCATCATCTATTCTTTTTTTTTCCTCAGCCTCGAGTTGTTCTAGCTCTTTTTGAAGCTGAGCAATGTATTGTTTCAAGTTGACATGGTCCTGAACTGTCATACTTCCTGATATGGATCGATCTTGATTCTGGTACGTATTGATTAAGCTCTTCAAAGATTCAATGCGGCTTTTAGTACTAGCTTTTCCCCTCGATCCACCACCAATCATATTGCCTCCCTTGGCAAAAACGGCTGGCGAAAGAACCGAACCCAATACAATAATCAAAACCAAAACCGCACTTGCTGTTAGCGGCCGGTTTTTAGTCTTTAGCTTAAAATTTTGTATTTTCATTTTTTTCGTCTCTTTGCCTGGTTTTTTTGTCACATTTTAGTCCGCCACCACAAAGCTGTGGCGGGTTTAAATGTGACCTACAACTCTCGGCCTCTCAGTTTCCAGATGTCCTTCTTCAAAAGCTTCTCACGGCGTTTGGGTGAAAAGTTGTACACAGCACTTTGTGGCTGACCCTGGCTGAAAGCGGGTTGAATGGGTAGTGGGCCGGCGACGGATAGAGTTGACAATGGGAGACTTGTCAATTCAGACCCCTTCGGAGGGTCAAGGCAGATTTCTGGACTTGGCGGAACTGTTAACGGTCCCTGCGGCACAGCGACTGAAGCGAGATCTCCGATTGAAGCGCTATTATCCGGCTGTTGATTGGTTGGGGGGTCTAGGGTTTCATGGATTTGAAGTATGGGATCAAATAACACGATACCTGAATCTTCTGGGCTGGGTAGGGCAAACGAGACTTTTTCTGGAAGCGGGATATATTCCTTCAATTTCTCCACTTCATCGATTGCCTTGTCGATGCCACTTTTGATAGTATTAAAAGAAGTCTTACATTTGTCCAAAATATCCGATGTGTCCTTTAGTGCTTTTTGAGCCGTGGTTAGAGCTTTTTTGGCTTTTTCGAAAGCCTCATTAGTTTGAAAATTAGGATTTTTATTATAAGCTTTTTCTTTAGCGGCAAGATCGTCCACGGCAGATCTGAGGACTTTTTCGGAAGCTTCTTTATTTCCCTTAGCAGTATTCAAGTGAGCTTCTGCATCGCTCAATAGCGCTCGTAGCTCCTCAATCTTGGCCTGAACTGATTTCAATTTCCTATTAGCGGTTTCTCCGTCTAAGTTCGCTTGCGTGGTCAATGCTTGATCACCGGTCTGTCTAGCTTTATCCGCTTCATCGTTGGCATAATTAAGCGCAATCCCCGCGCCCACAGACGCATTGAAAGCTTCTACACTTCCCAAACCAGCTTTGCTTTCTAATTTAGTTAGCTCCAAGTATGGGTTTACTCCGGCAATGGCATTGTGAGTAAAAAGTGAACACATAACGAGGCTGAGCACAATGTTTAAAGCACTGATTTTATGTTTTTCTTTCATATTCTGCTCCTCTTCACTTCTCTACTTTTTTGCTTGGTTGAGAAATTAAACAAAGGACTGCGTTCTTGCGATTTTCCAAAAGCGGGATGCACTGGGGCCGGGGCCGCAACAGTGCTAAGCGGGCTAGTAACCGGGGTTGTGAGTGCTATCGAATGTTCTAAAGTCATTAGCGGTTCGGGTGGGCATACAACAGGCACTTCTGCCACCACCTCGATTCGATTCGTCTGCACATTTTCTATGACTGGGGCATTCGTAGGGGGGTCTAGCGAAGCAAGGGTCTCTCCCACAAGGTCGTAAGACACGCCCGCTGGGATATCTATACCCAGAGGCTCATCGATGAGATATTCACTGACAGGGAAAAGATCGTCTGTCTTTTTCCTATTCTCTTCTCTTTTTTTGTCAGCAATTTGCTTGTCTCTCTCCGCTAGGAGTTTTGCCAACTTGCGCTTGGCGGCTTGTATTTCACCAGTTTTAGGAAAACCATTTTCATCCCTTTCGTTCATCACGTTTTCTAAATTTTCATTCGCTTTTTCAATTTGTGCTTCAAGGCTGGCTGCTGCTGTCAATTGATCGGGTGTATGAGAACCCCCCTTAGCATAAGTAGCTGTTGTGAAACTCATGCCTAGCAAAAGACTCAAAATCATGATCGCTCCCGCCCCACGGCTCCTATCTATCAGCTGAAACTTTCGTGTCTG
>JAHFAB010000376.1 GCA_023250795.1 Bacteriovoracaceae bacterium | reverse complement strand
GGGGGGGGAAGAGAAAAATTATCTTTATAAGCAGCGTCATTCGGGTTACCTTTGCTTCAAATGGGATGTGGATATGAACGATTTAAAAAATAGTTTTTCAGACTTACAAGCCAACCGCTGGAAAACCGCTCAAACATCTCCGGGTGAGAGAATTCTAAAACTAAAAAAATTGAAAGAGGCGATCCTCTCTCAGTCAAAAGAGTTGCAAGACGCAATTTTTCAAGATTATAAAAAACATCCCTCTGAAACCGATATCACCGAGATTTTTCCCACTCTCCAGGAAATCAACGACGCGATCCGACATCTCTCCCAATGGATGAAGCCCAAAAAAGTCTCCAGCCCTTGGGTGCTCTGTGGCTACAAAAGCGAGATCCGATATGAGCCAAAAGGAGTCGTTCTCATTCTTTCACCTTGGAACTATCCATTCCAACTCCTCATGGCGCCCTTTATTGCCGCACTTGCTGCAGGAAACACGATCGTACTAAAGCCCTCCAGCAAAGTGCCTCACACTTCGCGATACCTCAAAAAATTAATTTCAGAATTATTCCCTCCCAATGAAGTTTTACTTCTAGAGGGAGATGCAAGTGTTGCTGACCGACTTTTAGAATTTCCATTCGATCATATCTTTTTTACCGGAAGCCCACCCATTGGGAAGAAAATCATGGCCTCCGCTGCCAAGCACTTAGCCTCAGTCACGTTGGAACTCGGAGGCAAATCCCCAGTCATCATTGATGAGTCGGCTGCTCTTGAGAAAGCTGCTGAGAGAATATTATGGGGGAAATTTATCAATGCGGGTCAAACCTGCGTCGCACCTGACTATCTCTTGATCCATCAGAGTTTGATTGGAAAATTTATCCCTCTCGCTAAAAAGATTTTAGAGACTCGTTACGGAGCTTCAGAAAAAGCCAAGCAAGAAACCCCTGATTTTTGCCGCCTCATCAGCCAACCACACTTAGCAGGACTCGCGAAAGTTTTGGAACTCAGCATAGCGAGTGGGGCTAAAGTGGAAGTGGGTGGAACGAGTGATCAAGAAAATCGCTTTCTCTCCCCCACCTTGTTGACGAATATCACTCCAGACTCTCCAATCATGAAAGAGGAAATCTTTGGCCCGATTTTGCCTATTCTGACTTTTTCACATCTAGATGAAGCCATACAGATCATCCAAAAGAAGGAAAAACCTCTGGCCCTTTATTTCTTTTCAAAGAACAGGGAAAATATGGAGAAAATCCTAAAAAACACCACCTCCGGCGGGACTTGTATCAATACGCTGATTCTTCATTTAGCAAATTCAGAACTTCCCTTTGGAGGAGTGGGTTTTAGCGGAATGGGAAATTATCACGGATTTTTCGGTTTTCGAACTTTTTCACATGAGCGCGCCGTTCTGAGACAAGGCCCAATAGATACCCTCAGATTTTTCTACCCACCCTACACTTCCTGGGTACGGAAACTCATTCGCTTTGCTCTTAAGATGTTTACCTAAAAGCTCATCCCAGCTTTCACAACGCCTGCGACCACCATATTTGTCGTGTTTTCCGTCGGAGTATTGGAAAACTTGTAAAATCCTCCAGGAAAGAAAAAGCCTAAATCGAAGTTAAACTGAAAAGAGTCATCCCACTGAAACGTGGTGCCATAATCCATTTCCCAACCCAAAGATTTTTCCTGGTCTTTTGTAGCTCCGAATGCATGGTAGGAATGATCCCAAGAGTTGAAAAAACTACCTCCCGCCGCATTCGCGACTTCCTTAGCAGAGGCAAATACCCAGTTCGTTCTAAAATTCCAACGACTCGTATGAAAAGTCCCTCCCACAGTGAGATAGCCTGCATTTGTGATGGGATTATCGTAGGGAGATACTAAATCTTTATTGCCGACGACTGGATTATTTTGTGTATTTGGACCCGCAAAATGCGCTAACTGATAATTAAACATAATCAGTGCCACATGGTAGTTTTGATTAAAATAGAAAGCCCGGTACTTATCTGGAGTCGAGCCTGCTCCCCCTAAAATACTTCCCTGTCCAGGGGCTTGTCCCGCTTTCACATTTGCTTCGAAAGCATCAGAAATTTTCCAATTCCCCTCCAAAGCTACTGCAAAAGCCTTATAATCCATCCCTCCAAGACTTCCCGTGACGATGGGAACCTCACCCGAAAAAGTAAATTTTGAGAATTTTTTCTTCCCATACAGATCCCAAGTATTAAAATTCATACTGATCGGAGTTTGAGCTGCACCCACAGGCCCAATCCCCAAATATCCGCTCGCAGGATCCTGCGCCGCTCCTGCCAATCTTCTTACAAAATTGACACCGCCTTCAAAGTCCTCATCAAGATTTTCATATTTCAGCATCAGAGAGTAATCCATCAGGCTACTTTCGCCTACATCCGGAGTATACACACCCCCCACAAAGTGAGCAGCCCCACCAATATTATTCCCGGTCGAATACTTGATAATCGCCGGAGTGAAGGAAAAAGATCCAAACTTGGAAACCAGGCGGAGGACATCTCCTGTGGACTCAGTTCGGTCCCAAAGCTCGTCTCCACTGTTCCAAAGAACTCCCAAACCCCATTGCAGAGGGGCTCGCCCGACTTGGAAAGTTCCCACATCACTGAGGTATTCTCCCCAAAGTCTTTGTGCCGTAATGGAAGCGCCTCTGGACTGCGTAGAATAATACTGTCTTTGATCCGTACCATAAGGCATTGCACTTCCGAAAAATCCATAAACAGGATCAGAGACCCACCATTCGGATTTGATATAAACATTATCGTTCACAAT
>JAHFAB010000032.1 GCA_023250795.1 Bacteriovoracaceae bacterium | reverse complement strand
GCAAACCCAACTGCAGAAATTATCGCCGCTAAAATACTTCTCGCAGCCATAGAGGGATCAAGCTTTATTCCTAAAATGAAAATACCGACAAATCCCATTACCAAATCGCCCAACGCCATCGGACTCGAGCGTGAGATCGCTGCTAATAAAATCGGATCCCTAGGGGTCGCAAGCATGGGCTCCAATGTTCCCTCAGTAATGTAGTCTCCTAGAAATCTAAGTCCCCCAAAAAAGAAATTCACAGCTCCCCAAGACGCTGTCACAATGGCATAAAGAGCAATAAAGTAAGCAAGAAGTTCTGCATTCTTGGTTTTTCCTGCAAAGAGCATTCCCCAAATGCCTACGAGGAAAATGGTATTATTGACAAACATACCCAATGCTCCTGCCAAAAGATTAACGGGATTAGCGTGATGGGCATCCATATTATACAAAAGTGCTGTTTTTATCAGACGAGACCTCATCTCATCCCCCAAAACTCTGATGGTATCGCCGCGCTTGACGATAGAAGAAAAAATTAAGAACTCCAAGAGCCGTACATATGATCAAAACTCTGGTCAACCATTGACCTGGATTCATGCGATAGAACTCTCCTTTGACACAGAAGTGTGCGGGTTGAAAAAATACATCTGCTGGGGGAAAAAAAAGCAGTCGTGTTCTCCAGGGCTCACCAAAGTCAACCAGTGGACCAAAAACACCTCCTAAAGCAAGAAAGACTTTGCTCACTGGGAGAATAAAATAATTCGTTTCAGTCCAAAGAACTTGCGCCGAAGCAAAGAGCAAACTCACTAGAGCTTGAAAAACACCTAAAAGTGGGAGTAAAAGAAACAATCGATTTATCACCTTAAAAGCCAATGATAATTTCACTCCAAGCAATGGCATGATAAACAAAAACAATAGGATAAAAACGGTTCTAGCACCCAAGCAACGTCCAAAAAGTCCAGAGAAACTCATAGCTACCCAAGACCTTGGACGAGCCAATGACAGTGAAAAATCTCCTGATGCTCTAGCCAAAGAAGGAGGACGTAAGAAAGTCATGAACAGTATTTCTGTAGCACCCACATAGAGTAAAATTTCATTGAAATTATAATTGCCTTGGTAAGAATTAAAACGACCCCAAAGTCTAGCCACTAGCCAAATAAAAAAGGGGAACAATAAAAACCCTACGATGCCACTTCCAAGATCAGAAAATTGTTCTTTTATATTGAACCAACTGTATTTGAAATAAAACCGAATAGACTTCAAAAAAATCTTCATGTCTTATATCCCATGTAGATTCTGCCCAGAACTTCTTCCAATGTAACTTCGGAAATCGAGATATCTTGCAAGCTGTCTCCGTAGTGGGACGAAAGAACAGACAATCCCTCGGACATTGGAAACTCATGAGTAGAAAGTTCATAACGGTGAACGTACTGCTCATTTTCAATAAGATATTTCAACCTTTTTTCAGTGATGAGAGGCCCTAGATCGAGGGTAGACGTTGTCACTTCAATTCTCCTTACCTGCGCCAAATCCCCCTTGAGCTCATTAAGAGAACCATCAAAGCGCTTGACGCCTTTATCAATGAGAATGCAGCGATCACAAAGTGCTTCTACATCAGAGAGGTCATGGCTCGTGAGCATGAGTGTTGTCTTCTCCTCTTTCTGCCATTTTCTAATCAGCTCCCGAAGCTGATTCTTTGCTACAACATCCAAACCAATCGTAGGTTCGTCAGCTAGAAGTATTTTAGGTTGATGAATAAGAGCGGCAATCACTTCACAGCGCATGCGTTGGCCCAGTGAAAGTGTTCGAACCCTTTGCAAAAGAAGATCCTTGATCTGAAAAAGTTCAACCAACTCCTGTATCCTCAATATTTTTTTCTTACCTGTAATAAAATATATTTCTGCAACGAGATCAAAGCACTGAGCCACAGTCATGTGTAAATAGAGTTGACTGCGAGTACCAAAAACTAATCCTAAAATTCGATTCGCATCCAGACTTCCTGCTTTGTATCCAGAGACTAATGCCTCTCCACTCGTTGGAGAAAGGATCCCACAGAGCATTTTGATAGTTGTACTTTTACCTGCTCCATTGGGTCCTAAAAAAGCTACGGACTCTCCTGGTTTGATCTCAAAGTTTAAACAGGAAACAGCCTCAGATCCTCTGGAACTAAATCGCTTTGACAAACCTCGAGCGACTAACGAGTTCATAACAACTGGCTTACCTTCTCAAATAATATCTCTGTGGTGGCTTGGGATGGGGAAACAGGTTCGCCGACTCTTAATTCGACCCTAGACCAAAAACGCTTTGGGTGTTTAAAAAGCTCCTTTTCTCCATATACTACTTGGGCTTCTCGACTGAAAAAACTTCCCCACATCCCACGCAAACCCATAGGAATCACAGCCACGGGTGTTTCTGTAATGATCTTCTCAACTCCTGGTCTAAAAGGATTCATCTTTCCATCTCGAGTAATCATCCCTTCTGGAAAAATACAGACCAATTCTCCAGAACGCAATTCGTCCCTAGCCTTTTCAAAAGACTCTCGCAGCAATTTTGGATTCTCCTTGGCTGGGGCGATGAGAATTACCTTTGCTTGTTTCAAGAGCATGCGAATAAAAAATCCTTTTGCAAAATTATGATCCATAATGAATCTGATCGGGCGTTTAATACCAGCAGACACAATCAGCCAATCAATAAAAGTCACATGATTGCAAACTAAAACTGCTGCTCCTTCTTTTGGGATGCGATGATCCCCTGTTACTTTTAGTCGATACATAATATTTGCAATTCCCCATACAAAAAACCGGAGAAAAAACTCGGGCAAGAGCGTGTAAATATAAAGAGCCACTGCGGCATTGATCAAAGCTAGACTCAAAAAAATCTGGGGAATCGAAAATTCGAATCTCATCATTCCTAAGATAAAAAGAGCAGAAAGAACCATGAAAAAAGCATTGAGAATATTATTTGCAGCTATAATGCGCGACCGATGAGAAACAGCAGATCTTTCTTGGATCAGTGTATAAAGAGGCACAATAAAAAGCCCACTGAAAACAGAAAGCATGAGAAGATCTACAAGAATACGCGCACTCACTCCAAAAGACGAATTTGCAAAAAACAAATCAGCTGTAAAAAGGCTCATTCCAATTGAACCAAACGGAACAAGTCCCAGCTCCAAATGTTTACGGGAAAGCCTAGCGCAAAGAAGAGAGCCTATCCCAATTCCTATAGAAAAAATGGCTAAAAACAGAGTAATTGTATTCGGACCTGCCTTTAGAACGTCCTTACAATAGGGAGGAATCAACGAAAGCAGCCCCGCCCCAAATGACCAGAACCACGAGATCCCAAGAATAGACAAATAAACAGACCGTGTTTTCTGAGTAAATCGATAAATACTGAGTGTGGGCGGAATTGGATTCCACTGTACTTTGAGTTTGGAGTCCACTGCTGGAGCTTCAGGGATTTTCAAGCTCATGAACCACCCTAAAACCGCAACTCCGATCAAAGAAAGACTCACGATGAGTCCTCCATTTTGTAGTGGAATTAGCACTCCACCCAAGATTGTTCCCAGTAGTACAGATAGAAAAGTTCCGGCTTCGACTAATGCATTCCCACCTACAAGTTCGGTCGTGTTTAGATGTTGAGGAAGAATGCTAAACTTAATCGGACCAAAAAATGTGGAGTGAAGCCCCATCAGAAATAGGACAATGAGAAGAAACTCGAAGTGTTCCGTCATAAACCCAATTGTTGCAAGCAACATGATCATAATCTCAACGGTCTTGATGATTCTCACGAGTCTAGATTTTTCGTATTTATCAGCTAATTGCCCAGCTGTTGCTGAGAAAATAAAAAATGGGAGAATAAAAATCCCGCCTGCCACCGCTACCATCTGATTAGAGGGGACCCCCATGATCGAAGCAGTTTTAAACGTAATTAATATTACAAGAGCATTTTTTAGAAAATTATCGTTAAAAGCACCCAGGAACTGCGTCCAAAAAATGGGATAAAACCGTTTTGTTTTTAAAAGTCGGAGTTGACTCATCTAGACATCTCCCTTCATTTTCATTTTCTCAGAGTGAGATTTTCCATTATAATAAAAAAATGTCGAAATACTTGATTCTTACTGCCCTTGTCTTCCTCTTGGGCACGGGCAGCATACTTCAGGGATGCCAAAACTGCACCTATTTTAACCGTCTATTAGAACCAACTTGCAGACCTCTCACCGGATCTGTACTTAAAACAAAAATTACTCGCTCTGCAGTTACACCCCCCAGTGATATTTCATCCTCTGACTTACATAAATTAGTAAAATTTAGTATCTCATGCCCAAATTCAGTCCCGCTGTGTGATCATTATTCTAATTTGGCGGGAATCTTTGCTATCCTCGTTCCAAACTCAAGTGGATCAGGTACTTTTATTTCTCCATCCAGCGGCATCACATATTCCTCCTGTTCAAATCTTTGGGTCAACCTGAGCACTATTCTAGCAAGTGAAATTACAGCCATTTTTATTGGCGCATCCAATGCCCCTGGATTTTCTGTGTCGTGTGACGACTCAGTCGGATGTAATGCATCATCAACTTCGAGTATTTTTATTAACTACAATCCAAACGTCCCAACATTAACTGACTATACTGTTGTCCCAGTTTCAGCTGGAAATTATCTGACTTGTAGTTATTTTGATTCTTACGCACTCACCAACTCGATCCCGCCTCTTGGGTTGCTAAATATAATTGATATTAGCAATGCTGGACTTCCCGTTCCAAATACTCTCGGAGAACAATTAGGGTTTGATTTTACGTCTTGGGTAGGCGTGCCTATCAGCCCTGATGTTGCAAGTAGTGGCTTTCTTTCAATAACCGTTGGTTCTGATACTGTTATTAGCTTTAACACCTGGAGCAACGCACCTTAAACATGTTTTAACGAAATGAAAAAAGTAAATTAAAATATTCTTTCGCCACATCCACAGCAACTATGGCTTCAAAAATTCCCAATTCGTAAGCAACACTCGTGACACCATGAATTCTGCCAAAAATTTTATCCCATCTACCGTTTTCATAATACGTGCCTAAGGTATAAGTTCCTTTTGCTCCAGTCCACCATGGAGAACGCCAGGCCAAATGAGGCTCTAATGCAATTTTTCTGCCCTTAAACCTAGCAGCTGCAGAAGTTTCATTGACCGCTGTTGAAAAAACATCTAATGTTCGCTCAAATCCGTTTGTGGTTTTTCCGACAAGATCTAAATCGAGTAGAAATGTACGTTGATCCCCCCAAAGCATATAAGAAATTCCATTAGAAAAGATCAAGGGATAATTCAATCCGAGGTCTTCAGTAATTCTCACCTGATTTGAAAACTGCTGAACATCAATCTCCTGTTTCACATAATAAGTAATGGGAGAACGAAACCAACTTCCAATTCTAAAGTAATTACTGAACGAATAAAGATATCCAAGCGATAAACCCAATTGCGGAAACTTATCTAAAGAATTTGTTTTTGATTTCGGAGAATTTTCAATCTCAAAACTTTCAAGATAATACATTCCCAACAATGCGATACCAACTGAAAATTTAGGAGAAACTCGCTTAGCAAAAGGAAAATTGAAAAAAATCGTTGTACTCGAGTTTTTTGTATTCAGACTCTGTGATCGATCTTGATCATCTACTAATGTGGCGGATGCATTCACTGAAGAGCTCCTCCCTGACATGGACAGTCCATATCCCCACATTGGACCAGCGATCGCAATACCGCCCATGTAGGTACTTTGATCTAAAACACTCGAAGTCTTCATCCCTGGCTCAAGATTATCAGAAGGGTTGAAATCTCCATCATAGACTAATTCTGTTCCAGCCGATTCGAGTGATGCTGGGTTCTGAAAAAAACTGTTCTCAGGGTTATTGTCTGACGCACAGGCTCCAGCCAAAGCGGAACAAAAAGCTCCCTTTGTATAATCCGCACGATACATATCGTAAAATTTTGCATATCCAATACTAGAATAAGATAACAAACAAATCACTAAAACCATATTTCGGATTGAATTTACTCCCATAGGCAACACTTTATTGTGCAACTGTCGATTTTGTCAATTTTATAGAACTGTCTAAAAGTTCGACACTTTTTAGAGTGATGAGAGCTCGATTAAATTAATTTAAATCATTGATATGTAATAATATTTTTATTTTTCTGGTTTTGGCACGGAACTTGAATATGTTCGACCACGATTAGCCATAATATTCTGGCTGATCATATATTGGAGATTAAATTTTATGAGAAGAAACTATTCTTGGAATGAGCTTGGTTTAGGAGAAAAAATCTTGATTTTAACCTCTGTTTTAACTTCAGCAGTGATACTCTCAAATTGTGGAAAAACAGAGATAGCGGAACATCCGGCTCCTGCAGCCCAACCAGCTCCCCCACCAGCACCCCCACCTGTTCCAACAACTCGTTGTGCAGGTGGAGAGTTTTATCTCGCTGGAGGATGCGTACGCGCACCTTCATTTGAGACGGCATGTGTTTCTACGCACTATAACTATGAAATAGGAACACTCATCATTGTAGGCGCACAGGAGTATTGTGCATGGTCCTATAACAATCATTGCGAAGATGTTTCTGGCAATCCTGTAACCTGCCCAAGCGTCACCTACCCAACCACTCCTTGCACGAACTCTGGTTATAGTTATGGATATGAATACAGTTATGATTACAGATATAATTATGATACATACTACAACTATCAGCTTTCAATCGGAGTAGTACCCGCACCTCCTCCGGTTCCTTCAGAATGTCGCAGACACAGACATCATCACCATTATTAGTGAAAGTGCGTTCGAATTAGGCTAGACTGGGTGGCGGTATGCGCCACCCTAACAATAAAGAGAATTTTAGAGAAAATTTTCTCAATAAATATAAAAACAAATCAGGAAAAAACAAGTTTCAAAAACAATCACGTCCCAAAAGCCAGAGTGTTCAGACCCTAAAAGCTACGGTCTCTAAAAACAGAAAAGGGTTTGCTTTTCTCTGCTTTCAGAACAAAAGCCTCAAAGACCTGTACGTTCCACCCAGACAGGCCTCACAACTCTTCGAAGGTGATCGCGTCCAGGTGACTTTTGCCTCACAAAATGGAGAAATCCATGACATAAAACTGATCGAACATCGTTTCCGAGAACTCGTAGGTCGCTTTACACCCAATCACGAATCCTCTAAAAATCGAAAATCCCATGGCTGGGTCGTTTATGAAAAAAGAAAAACTCATATCGAAGTCTATCTGCCTGAAGTCCCGCCAAAAACTAAGTCAGGAGACTGGATCAGGGTGAAACTTGAATTTAATTCACGCCACGGAGACTCAACCACTGGAAAAGTTTTAGATAACTATGGCCAAGATCTTCCCGCCTCTGCTGACATTATCATGGTTTCTGCCGAATACGGCTTGAGCGAGGGGCACTCACAGCAAGCCATTACAGAAGCCAGAAATTACAAACTTGATGTAGAAGCTAGAAAAAATTTGAGCCACATTCCCTTTGTAACTATAGACGGAGAAACAGCGAGAGATTTCGATGATGCTGTGTATGTTGAGAAAAAAAATGGGGGTTACAAACTTTGGGTGGCCATCGCCGATGTCAGCAACTATGTCAAAACTGGGACGGCCCTGGATGCAGAAGCTCGCCAAAGAGGAACGAGTGTTTATTTTCCAGAACGTGCCTTCCACATGCTCCCGAGCGAACTCTCAGAAAATCTTTGTAGTCTAAAACCCAAAGAACCTAGACTCGCTTTTGTTGCGGAAATTTCAGTGGATCAAAGTGGAAAAAAGCTAGAAACTCACCTCATAGAAGCCGTCATAGAAAGTAGGCGTAGGGCGACTTATAATGAAATTCAAAATGAATACGAAGCTAATAAAAATAATCCAAAGTGGGAATTTACCCCCCATTTTGAACTCTATGAGATTTTACGATCTTATAGAAACAAGCGAGGATCACTCGACTTTGATCTCTCTGAAGCTGAAATCAAGGCAGATCCTTTGGGAAATCCGATCAGTATCACCAAACGTGAGCGCCTGGATTCGCACCGCTTAATCGAAGTTTTTATGATTGCAGCAAACGAAGCGGTAACAGAGTGGATGCTCAAAAGAAAACAGCCCTTTCTCTACAGAATCCATGAAGATCCCAGTGAAGAGGCTTTGGTAAAATTTCAAAAACTCGCTGCGACAGTTGGAATGAGTTTTGCAGTCACACAGAAAAACCTTCACCAGTCACTTCTAAAATTTGTCAAAACCATCGAAAATCACCCTGCCAAAGAACTTCTCAACACCACATTACTTCGATCTATGAAACAAGCTGTTTACAGCGCAAATCACGGAGGTCACTTTGGATTGGCCTCCGATGCTTATACACACTTTACAAGTCCCATTCGCAGGTACCCGGATCTAGTTGTTCATCGTTTGTTAAAACAAGCGCTTCACTCACAAAAAAACTCTTCGAGCAAACTCAATCAAGAGCTTCCAGAAATTGCAGAACACTGTAGTTATCGTGAGCGCCTGGCGGCCGAAGCAGAAAGAGACTCTATCAAACTGAAACAAATTCGTCTCATGCTCAAACATTTGGGAGATGAGTTCGAAGGAAAAATTATCGGTATGATCGAAACTGGGCTCTTCGTTCAACTTGACGACCCTTTCGTGGAGGGGATGATCTCAAAAGACTCCCTCAAGGATGATGTTTACGAGTTTGATGAAAATCGCATGATCTTTTACGGAAAAAAGAAGAAAAGAACCTTCAAAATGGGAGACTCTGTGAAAATCCAGGTCGTTCGTGTGGATCTAGAATACCGTTATATTGATTTTGGACTGGTGACCTAGGCAAAATCGACCGAGTTGACATTGACAGAGAAAACTTGAGATCCTAGAAGAGATCATGCGGTGGATTCAACGTGGCCTACAAATTGGCCAAGCGGTTAAGAACGTCCAAAGACTCAGGCAAATCCTCGGAGTTTTTGCCAAGTATGGATTTGCAGACGTTGTGATAAGAATGGATTTGGGAAAATTTCTTCCCAGTCGCCTGGCCTCGTTCGCAGAGTCACAGGCTGAAATTAGTACCCAAGAGCGCCTCAGAAAATCATTCGAAGAATTAGGCCCTACATTCGTAAAACTTGGACAACTCCTCTCAACTCGCTCAGACCTCCTGCCTGAACCGTTTATTGAGGAATTCACAAAACTCCAAGACAATGTTCAACCCCTCTCCTTTGAAATCGTCAAAGAGAGCATAGAAAAAGAACTTCATAAAAAATTAGAAGAAGCCTATGCCTTTGTGGATCCCACTCCCTTGGCGGCTGCAAGTATTGGACAGGTTCACGAAGCTCGACTTCACAGCGGAGAAAAAGTAGTGATCAAGGTCCAGCGCCCTGACATCGAAAGAATTATTGATAATGATATTTCACTTCTCGCTTTTTTAGCTGGTCTCTTAGAAAAATACATCCCTGAGAGCCGGATCTTTGGGCCTAAAATCATTGTTGATGAATTTTTTAGAACACTTTCTTATGAACTCGACTACATCGTCGAGGCCAATAATATGGCAAAAATAGCAGAAAATATGAAGAGTATTCCAGAAATATTAGTTCCGAAAATCTATCACGAGCTTTGCACTGATAAGATTTTGACTTTAGAAAAATTCGAGGGAATACGAGTCAACGATAACAAAGCACTAGATGCCTCAGGAATTGATCGAAGACAGATCTCCATCATTGGAACAAAAGCTTTCTTTAAAGCTGTAATGATCGATGGGCTTTTTCATGGTGATTTGCACGGTGGAAATTTATTTATTCTTCCGGGAAACCGCTTGGGAATTATCGATTTTGGCATGGTAGGGAGGCTCTCTGAAAAATCCAGAGACCAATTGGCCAATATGGTTCTTTCTCTCATGACTGAGGATTATACCAACCTCTGTTATCAATATGCAGAGCTCGGAGCGGCAAGCCCAGCCATTGATTTTGAGGGTTTTGAAAGAGAAGTTAGAAATACTCTTTCCCCCTACGTAGGACTTTCTTTAGATAAACTCAACACAGGAAAAATTTTGATCGAAGCCACAAAAATAGCGACTAAATATCAAATCAAAGTCCCTGGTGATTGGATGATTGTGTTCAAAGCCATCCTCACCATGGAGGGAATGGGCAAGACTCTTGACCCTTCCTTTGACCTCCTGACTTCTGGAAAAGACCTGGTCAAAGATCTTGTTAAAAATCAGTACTCCATACAAAAACTCAGCAAAGACTTCCTATGGGTGGCCAAAGATCTAGCTGCTTTGTTCCAAGTCTTGCCCAGACAGCTGCGCTGGATGTTTAGAAAATTTGCGAGCAATGACTTTGTATTTGAATTCAAATCCCCAGAACTCTCCGAGATTCGCACCCAACTAGACATCAATAGTAGGCGCATGAGCCTAACCCTACTTGTGACCGGACTCTTTATTGCAGGCAGCTTGTCACTGCAATACAACTCGGAACAAAAAATCCTCCATTATCCTATGATTGCCGTGATTTTCTTTACTTTGGGAGGATTTATTCTCCTCAGACTTTTGCTCAAATCTCTAAAATAATCCCCATTTGACATCTCTCCTCTGTTCCCCTATTTTCGTTCCATATGTCGGGGTGTAGCGCAGCCTGGCTAGCGCGCTTCGTTCGGGACGAAGAGGTCGTGGATTCGAATTCCGCCACCCCGACCAAGCTAGACAATAGATGAACAGGCGACCTCTGCCCCAAAACCAGATCACATTCCTTTAACAGATAGCCCTCATTTACAGTTGATTTATAAAATCTGCAACCTAGTCTTAAGTTCCAGCAATCGCTCTCTGCTGACCGGCACTCGGCTCTTGCAGGTATCATTCAAAATAGCGACATACTTTCTATCGCCTTCACG
>JAHFAB010000375.1 GCA_023250795.1 Bacteriovoracaceae bacterium | reverse complement strand
AATTTCACCGAGCCTTGTGGTTTCTCATTAGTCTGTTCACTTTCTTTAGTTGCTACTGCCATACAAATTCCTCCTTTACAATTTTAATTAGGGTCTGATCCCTATTTTTCTTTTCCTTGGCGAATCTTATCTAGTACTGTGACTACCTGACGCAACAATCCCGACAAAGTCAATACGATTCCAGTCATAGGCGCCTTCAGTCCTGCTAGGGTCATTCCAATGAGAATCTTTCTAGAAGGGAGTTTAGCTAAAGTTTCTACTGATTCAAAACTTAATTTCTCTCCTCTCAACAACCCACCTCGAATTTTAAAAAAATTGCGCCCCTTAGCAAATTGAACTAAAATTTTGGCTGTAGTAATAGGGTCAGTAGGACAAAACACAATGCCTGTATGCCCCTGTGGAAGATCAAATACCCCATTTTGAGACTTCTCCTGCAATATTTTTTGAAAAATCGAATTTTTTAAAATACAATAACGTGCGGAGGCTTGTCTCAAAGAAATCCGTAAAGGCTCTGAGTCTGCGACGGAAAGCTTCTCCTCTTGAATAACAAAGAAATCCTCACTCTGGTCAAAGAGTTTCTTAAGCTCTCTGAACATTAGATCCTTCGCTAAACGACCGTAACTTTTATGGACTGTTTCCATTTTAATTGATATTTACATTTACAAAAATAATTGGATTACACCACGAAAACACGAAAATTCCACAAAAACACGGAGAAAGCCATAGAGATTCTTTTCGTGTTTTAGTGGAATTCTGTGCTTTTGTGGTGTGTTCAAAGATTTAATTGACATTTAAGTCAGCTAATTCCAAGCGAAATCCTGGTCCCATCGTAGACGAAAGAACTATTCCTTGAATGAAGTGTCCTTTAACAGTAACAGGACGAGAATGAATAACGGCTTCTATAACCCGTTGAGAATTATCACATAAGGCTTGTTCAGAAAAAGATAATTTACCCACTGCGACATTCATGTTTCCCTGCTTATCTGTTTTAAACTCCACCCTTCCAGCTTTTATTTCTTTAATGGTTTTTGCCAAGTCCATTGTCACTGTCCCAGCCTTTGGACTAGGCATCAACCCCTTGGGACCTAAAATCTTCCCGAGCCTACTGACTATTTTCATCATATCAGGAGTACTGATCACAACATCAAAATCCATCCAACCCCCTTCTATCTTTTTCACCAAATCCTCTCCTCCTACGACTTCAACCCCCTCTTCTCGAGCCACTCTTTCCAATTCTCCTTTACAAAAGACAATGACTCGCACAGACTTCCCAGTTCCATGCGGCAGTAGAACAGTTCCACGAACCATTTGATCTGACTGTTTAGGATCAACCCCTAGGTAAAATGCAAGATCTGCACTTTCATTAAACTTCGCAGGAGGCATCTGTTTTAATAACCCAATAGCCTGATTGAGAGAGTATTTTTTCATTCGATCAAATGATCCATAAGCTGATCTTAGTCTCTTGCTATAAATCCTCATTGGGTCACTTCAACTCCCATGCTCCGAGCTGTTCCTGCTATGATTTTCATTGCGGCTGACATATTAGAGGCATTGAGGTCCTTCATCTTCATCTGCGCAATTTCTTGCACCTGAGCCTGAGTCACTTTACCCACTTTCTCTCGATTGGGAGTCGCAGAACCTTTAGCCAAACTACAAGCTCTTTTTAGCAGAACTGCGGCTGGTGGACTCTTGACTATAAAGGAAAAAGACCGATCTTCATAAGCAGTAATCACTACGGTCAATATCATTCCAGCTTTCTCTTTGGTAGCTTCATTAAATTGCTTGCAAAACTCCATGATGTTTAGACCGTGTTGCCCTAATGAAGGACCCACAGGTGGCGCTGGATTTGCCTGTCCTGCAGGAACTTGAAGTTTGATCATTGCTTTGATTTTCTTAGCCGCCATTAGAGTTTTTCCACCTGCCAATATTCCAATTCAACGGGTGTAGATCTGCCAAAGATCGAAATCATCACTTTGAGTTTTCCCTTATCGGGATGTACTTCTTCAATGATGCCATTGAAATTGGTAAAGTGTCCTTCCTTAATTTTCACCGATTCCCCTACCTCGAAAATGACCTTAGGAGTGGGTCTCTCCTGTTTCTCTTCTGCCTGTTTAATAATAGCCTCTACTTCATGCTGTGGCAATGGTAGAGGGCGATTCCCAGACCCAATAAAACCAGTGACTCCAGAGGTATTTCGAATGAGATACCAAGTCTCTTCATTTAATTCCATTTCTATTAGGATATAACCGGGAAAGAACTTTCGTTGGCTGATCCTTTTTTTTCCATCTTTGACTTCAGAAACTTTCTCAGTAGGAATTAAAATTTGCGCTATACGTTCTTTCAGTACGCTCTCGCTCAAGCGACTCTCCAAAGCCAATTTCACTCGATCTTCAAACCCTGTTTGAGTGTGGATTACATACCATTGCTTTGCCATATCCAACTACCGTAATATCAAAGTAGCAAAACGGGATAGAAAAAAGTCAACTACCCCTATAAAAATGGCTAATATCACCACAGCCACTGTAACCACAACCGCTGAATCCCTGAGTTCTTTCCTTGTGGGCCAGGTAACTTTTTTCATTTCGGCTTGTACTTCGTTATAGAATAATTTTATTTGGGAGATCATGTGCCATTAACCTATCGAGGCTCGGGCTCTCTTCGAATCCCTCCACCCCTACCCCTTAAATCTCAGGCCAGGAGGGATTCGAACCCCCAACCCACGGTTTTGGAGACCGTCGCTCTACCATTAGAGCTACTGGCCTGTGTCTTACTTTGT
>JAHFAB010000374.1 GCA_023250795.1 Bacteriovoracaceae bacterium | reverse complement strand
CCCTCTCTATGCCATCAAAGAATGTTTCAACCCTTTGCATGGTCTGATTCTTTCAGTAGAAAATGTCTTGGGGATTCTATCACTCGTGTTTTGGTCACTCACTTTGGTGATCGTGTTCAAATACCTCAGTTTCATTCTAAGAGCTGACAATAAGGGCGAGGGAGGAATTGTAGCTCTGCTTGCATTATTAATTCCTAAACTCAAAGAGGATAAAAATAATCCTTGGAGCAGATGGATTATCTACCTTGGACTTTTCGGCGCTGCCCTTCTGTACGGTGATGGGGTCATTACTCCTTCGATTTCAGTTCTCAGCGCGATCGAAGGGCTCGAAGTGGCAACCTCTGCATTTCAACCCGTCGTTGTACCTCTAACAATTATTATTTTAATTTGTCTTTTTGCTTCACAGCGAAGTGGAACCGCAACCATTGGCTCCATCTTTGGAAGAGCCACATTGCTTTGGTTCGTTACATTGATCGGTATCGGCCTTCCTTGGATTATTAAACATCCTACTGTTTTATACGCGATGGATCCCAGATATGCCGTCAGTTTTTTCATGGAACATGGCCTGAAAGGATTTTTAGTTTTAGGAGCCGTAGTTCTTTGTATTACAGGGGGTGAAGCACTCTATGCTGACATGGGACACTTTGGAAAAAATCCGATCCGTCTAGGTTGGTATTTGATTGTTTTTCCAGCTTTGCTCGTCAATTACTTTGGGCAAGGCGCTTTGATTTTGGAAAAAGGACGGTCCGCACTTTCTAACCCGTTTTATGGACTGGTAGAGGGAATTTGGATTTATCCTCTGGTAGCAATTGCTACGGTTGCAACCATCACAGCGTCACAGGCCCTGATTTCGGGTGCGTTTTCTCTCACCCAACAAGCTGTGCAACTGGGGTATTTCCCTCGAATGACGATTCGCCATACCTCGCGAGAAACTGAAGGGCAAATTTTTGTCCCCAGAGTCAATCTATTACTCATGATTGCCTGTGTAGTTTTGGTGTTAGAGTTCCCCGCTTCTTCAAAACTAGCCGCTGCTTACGGAATTGCAGTCACTGGGACAATGGCCGTGACTTCTGTTTTATTTTATTTTGTTGTTAGAAAACTTTGGAACTGGTCTTTTCTCAAAGCAGGAGTCTTAGTGTCGATTTTTTTAGTCATAGATCTTTCGTTTATGGCTTCTAATTTTATCAAAGTCAGAGATGGGGGTTGGGTTCCACTTCTGATTGCCGGAGTTATTTTTGCCATTATGACCACCTGGAAAACAGGCAGAGAAGCTGTTTCAGCAACACTGCTCAGTTCTTCTGTACCACTGGAAGATTTTATCCAAGAGACAGTCAAAGCCCATACCCACAGAGTAAAAGGAACTGCTGTTTTCATGACTCTCATGAGAAATATTGCTCCGTCGACTTTGATTCACCACTTTAAACACAATCAAACTTTACACGAAAATGTCATTTTGCTCTCCATTCTCACTGACAATGACCCAGAAGTTTCAGCATCACAACGAGTCAGAGTCACCGAGTTCTCCCATGGGTTTATCAAAGTGGTGGCTCGCTATGGATACATGGAGTCTCCAAGCATTACGGAAATTCTCATGCACTGTGAAGGAGCTGGACTAGTTCTCAAAACTCATGAGATTAGTTTTTACCTCGGCCGAGAAACGCTTTTGCCAGATGGTCCTACGAAAATTGCCTACTGGCGTAAGAAGCTTTTTATTTTCTTTTCCAGGAACGCCAGACCTGCTACTGAGTATTTCAAAATTCCACCCAATCAAGTGATTGAGATTGGGGCTCAGCTCCGCATATAATAGGCTTTTTTTATGATTCAATTTCATGAGCTCTCTAAAACATTTCGTGTCCATCAGAAGGATCCAGGGCTTAAAGGGTCGTTAATAGCACTCGTACGCAGAAAATGGTTAGATAAGAGCGCACTCAAAAAAGTTTCTGCCCAAGTTGGGTCTGGGGAAATCGTAGGGCTAGTGGGCGCAAATGGCGCAGGGAAAACCACATTGGTGAAAATTTTGGCTGGGATTATCCACCCCACGGGGGGAGATGCCACTGTTTTAGGTTTCAAACCTTGGGAAAGAAAAAACGATTTTAGGAAGCAAATTGCCCTTATTATGGGGCAGAAAGCGCAACTTTGGTGGGATTTGCCGGCCGCAGATTGTTTTTTGCTTTTGAGAGAAATTTATAAGATACCTCATGAGAGATTTAAAAAAAGTTTAGACTATCTGGTGACAGCTCTTGCTGTAGGAGATCAGCTAAAAATCCAGATCAGGCGTTTGAGCTTAGGTGAGCGCATGAAAATGGAAATTATAGCGGCGTTGCTCCACGAACCTCGTGTTGTTTTTTTAGATGAACCTACAATTGGGTTGGATCTCACTGCTCAGAACGCCATACGGAAATTCTTACTCGACTATCGAAAATCTCATCAACCAGCGATGATTCTCACCTCTCATTACATGGAGGATATCGAAAGACTTTGTAAGAGAATTATCATTATTCGGGAGGGAGAGTTTGTTTACGACGGCTCCCTTTCTGGGGTTCTCAAAGAGCAAGCCCAGTATAAAATACTCACTGCCAGACTCACTCCCGAGTCTCTCCAAGGTATTGATGCATTTTCTGTTGCTCTGGGAGAAAAAGCCGCTTCTGAGCCTGGGATTCTGAAGATAAAAGTTCCACGAAATAAAATCCCTGAAGTCGCTGCAGAAATTCTCAAGCACTACTCTGTGGCAGATCTTAATATTGAAGAAGAAGAAATCGGGGTCATCATTGAGAAGCTTTTGCGTAGAG
>JAHFAB010000373.1 GCA_023250795.1 Bacteriovoracaceae bacterium | reverse complement strand
GGTCAATACGATCATCTTTTATTTTGCACTGTTAGCGTCGTTAGGGGCATTCCCCCTGATGCTTTTAGACTTTCACATTCCCTCTGCTTACGAATTTCTAGAATTAGTCTTCATGGGTATTTGCGCAAGCATAGGCCAATTTGGGATGACTCTGGGCTATAGTTACGCAAAAGCGGGAATTGTCAGTACTATGAGCCTTTTTAACCCCCTATTTGCAGCTCTCTGGGGCTGGATTATTTTTAATGAAAATCTAGTTTTAACTCAGATTTTTGGAGGTATTTTGATTGGAATTGGGGTCATTTCTTCTGCTAAGGCCAGTGCTAAAACCTAGAGCTAAGACCAAAGTTAAGACCAAAGCTAAGAATTGATGAAACTGGGAATGATTTAGGGTATAGAGAGTAAACTATGGCGCGAGTAAGAAAACCAAAACCCACGTTAGAATCTATCTTGTTTAACTCCCCCGAGCAAAGGGTGATCCGCTTTTTGATTTCACAGCCCACCACAGCGTTTACACCGAGAGTGATTTCATCCAAGCTGAAGGGAGTGAGGGGGTTGGGGGGTGCTGAAGGAATTACCCAAATTCTCTTAGAACTCCAAGAGTTAGGCCTTGTCGATTTTGTGGATAATCATCGGGCTGTGAGAATTCAAGACGATAGCCCCATGGTCCATTTATTAAAAAGAGTGAGTGCGGTTTGTGACTTGGAGGGACTAAAAACTCAGCTGGAGACGATTTCCTCAAAAGGGATTCTTTTTGGAAGTCGTGCGACAGGAAAATCCAGGTCCGATAGTGATTATGATCTTTTTGTAGTTTCAGAGGCTCCGGAAGAAGTGAAAAAAATGACGGGCCGGCACCCCATTGGAAAGTTTGTGGCATTAGTGATTTGGACTCCGGATGACTATAGTGAAATTCACGCAAAAGATTCTGATTTAGCACAGAAATTATCTGATGGAATGTTGGTTTGGGGTTCGAGTTGGTAGATTATAAGTCGACTCTCAATCTACCCCAGACGGATTTTCCCATGCGGGCTGATTTGCCAATGCGCGAACCTGTACAGGTCGAAAATTGGCTAAAAAACCGTATTTACGACCAGTTATTGGAAAAAAATCGTAAAGCAAAAGCCCCTAAGTTTTTACTTCACGATGGCCCTCCCTATGCGAACGGAGACATTCACATTGGGCATGCCCTTAATAAAGTTCTAAAAGACATTGTTGTTAAATATAAAAACATGTCCGGATTCGAATCGTTCTTTGTTCCTGGCTGGGACTGCCATGGTCTTCCCATAGAGCTTGGGGTGGAAAAGCAACTCCTAGAACAGAAAAAAGACAAAGCCACTTTGCCTGCGACTGAGTTGAGAAATCTCTGCCGCGAGTATGCTCAGAAATACATTGATATTCAGAAGTCACAGTTTCAAAGATTAGAAATTTTTGCAGATTGGGAACACCCCTACATTACTATGTCCAAAGAGTATGTCGCTTCGATAATTCGAGAGCTTGGGCGATGTTCAAAGACTGGGGTTCTATATCAAGGGAATAAACCCGTTTATTGGTGCTCCTCTTGTTCTACTGCGCTTGCAGAAGCCGAGATCGAATATGCAGAAAAAAAGAGCCCGTCAATTTATGTAAAATTTGATCTGACACCAGATACGCTTTCTTCTTTTGTAGATTTATCTGAAGTCGCAAAAAAAGAAGGGGCCTCCCGAGTTTGTCTGGTCATTTGGACAACCACTCCTTGGACCTTGCCGGCTAATCTAGGCATTTGTTTACATCCAGAGTTTAACTATGTGGCGATCAAAGCTCCCACTTTGGAAAGTACTGAAATTTGGATTGTGGCGGAAGGGTTACAAGAGGCGTTTGAGAAAACGATTGGGTTTGAAAAAAAATCGCAGCCTCTTTTCACCTTCAAAGCTGAAAAACTACATCAGAAAAAAGCCAAACATCCTTTTATGAATCGAGAGTCTCTCATTATGTTGGCTGAACACGTGACTCTAGATGCGGGCACTGGGGCAGTTCATACGGCTCCAGGACATGGTGTAGATGACTATAAGGTGGGCTCGAAATATGGTCTGGAAATTTTTGCTCCAGTAGATAATCGAGGAAAGTTCACTGACGGGTTCAAAGAGATGGAGGGGCAATTTGTTTTTAAAACAAATGCGGCCATTATTGCCAAACTCAAGGCTTCAGGACATTTGATTCATGATTTGGAGATTCAACACAGCTATCCTCATTGCTGGAGGTGTCACGCACCTGTGATTTTTCGGGCAACTCCACAGTGGTTTATTGGCATGGACGGAAAAAACTCGCTTAGAGCCTCGGCTCGGAAAAGTATTCAGGAAGTGAACTGGGTACCCACCTGGGGGATTAATAGAATTTTAGGGATGGTAGAATCTCGTCCAGATTGGTGTATTTCTAGACAGCGATCGTGGGGAGTTCCAATCACCGTTTTTTTCTGCGAAAAATGTGATGAGCCTAAGCTTGATGATACGGTTTTTTTTCACATCGCTGATGAAATTGAAAAACGGGGTGTGGATATTTGGTTCACAGATCCAGTAGAAAAATTATTACCTCTAAACGCTAAGTGCTCGTCTTGTGGAGGGGCTTCGTTTAGAAAAGAGAAAGATATTTTAGACGTTTGGTTTGATTCAGGCGTAAGCCATGCCGCTGTCTGTGAAGGAAGGGAGCTTGGGTGGCCTGCAGATCTCTACTTAGAAGGCAGTGATCAACATAGGGGATGGTTTCAAACTTCTTTACTCACAGCTCTTGCAACCCGTAAGCGAGCTCCGTTTAAAACACTTCT
>JAHFAB010000372.1 GCA_023250795.1 Bacteriovoracaceae bacterium | reverse complement strand
GACGAAGAGGTCGTGGATTCGAATTCCGCCACCCCGACCAAGCTTCCCGCCCAACTCGGAGGAATCTGCGCGCTAGAGGCCTGAAAAAATCTATTATTTATTTTTCTTACTTCTCTTCTAGCTTCGCCTGGCGAAGTAAATGAGTGCACTTGTGTGCCAAAAAACCCTCTACCTTTTGAGGCTGAAGAGCATGCCGTTACCACCCATAGCCTAAATTCAGGCTTGTAGAAAATGTATGGTGTTCAGAGCGAATGTGTATTCTTAAATCTGCAACATCTATAGAAAGCACAATTGGGTGTCCGCTTGAGAGTGGATAAATCCATCCCCCTCCCATTGCAATTTCACGTTCTTTAAAATTCAGAAGTGGAGTATTGGGACCGGCAAAAACATATTTTAAATAAACATAGGCAGATGTACCATTTTTAAAAACTTTCGAGAGAATTGGATAAATTTGTGGATAAACGAGACTGTGATATCCAAAGGAGTCTCCTGCAACAATCATATTGAGGTAAGCAATCCCTCCCAATAAACGAAAGCTCCAAGGTTCTGTTATCCATGGGATCACATATCCAAACCGTAGGTTGGCGCCCACAAATTTCGCAGTAGAAGGAGTAAATGTAGCAAATACATTAAGAGCTAAATCCCAGTGAGGAGGAAAAACCAAATACTGGTAAGAAATTCGACCTGTCAGAGCATGGAGTGTTAAATTGATGCTCCCATCCTCTTCATACTGAATAAATGAGTAACCTAGAGCAGTAGTTGGAAAAGATCTTAGTGGGGGTTTTTTTTGCAACTGCTCAAGAACTGTTTTCCATTCAGAAGCATGTAAATAGATTTTTTCAATCTCGACCTCTCCCATAGGTCCAATCGCCTGAAGTTCTACTGGGGTAATATCATTTTGAATTGGGACAACAAGAGCAAAGGGTTGTTCATCCTTGCTTATAGTGAGACTCCAATCTGATGACCAAATAAGGGTCCACTCTTTTCGTTTTGACAAAATTCCATTTAAAACAACCTCTGGTTGGGTTTTTTGTCCATAGACTTTGGGCTCTATTTCTAGATAAGTGGTTTCCCACTGGAGATCTACTATTTGCTCTTTTGGAAGAATTGACCTGACTAACTGAGCAGTGACACCCCATGCATTTCCAGGAATAAGACAAACGTAAAGCTGAAAAGTCACAAAGTTTTCTAAATTAAAAAATTTCATTTTACATCTGTCTCTGCTCTAAACATTGGTAGATTTTTGAATTTTGGATGTTCTTTAAGAAATACATTAATTGTTTTTCTCTCCTCAAATCTATCGGCTAGAAGTTTGAGGCTTCTAATTTCAAAAAACCAAGCTTGTATAAATTCTGGCTTTATTGTTCTAGCTTTCCTGAAGCCTTCGAGTGCTTTTGAATAATCACCAAGACTAAAGTCTTGCTTTGCTTTTTCAAAAAAACTCTCTGAGGATTCTGATTCTATAACCGACTCTTTCAATGAGAGAATAGCCATAACTTGATCATAAGCTCGTTTTTCATTTTCTTTTTTTTCATTCGAAATTTGGAGAATTTTTTTTGAATTTTTTCTGGAGTCTCTTTCTCCATCTGGAGTCTCTTTCTCCACATAGAGAGTAACAGTTTTTCTCCCTGCACTTTGGCTAACAAGGGAGCTTCTTGTAAGAATAGTTTTTGACCAATTTGCACATGATTTTGCTTCTTTAGGTGATTCCAACTAGCTATTTCTTTCCATTTTTTTGACTTCCCATAAAGAATGACTGCAATTTCACTAAGACACAGTTGGTCTTGTACGAAATAATAGTGGGAATTTATTTTTTCCTTAGTATGGGCATCTTTCCAAGTAGGAAAAAACAGGAGAACTAGTCCAACCTGTGTCAAAATTAACCTATGTTTTTTTAGACCCTCCAGTGCTAAAACTAATATTGTCATCTATTCCTCACTACTATGGTACAATCATTCACATATGTGGTTAAGTGCTTAAAAAATATGTTTCATAAAAATTGTAGCACGTAGGATAAACTTAGCCAAAAATAAAGGTTACGTATGCAGTCTGACACTTCGATTGTGTTAAGGTCGGAAAAGAATCCCCTATTTTTTTCTGTGGTATTATTTTTTTGCGTTCTTAATTCTACAATGGGATGTCGTTTTAGTGCATCTGATACCGTTGGAAACAACTCTGCTTCTGTGGGAAGTAATGCGGAAGGAAACACGAGTACTGCTCCGACGGTGTCATTAAGCGCTCCTTCTTTAACAGTAGCAAACAACACAGCCAGCGTGAGCTATGTAGTCACCTATATTGGAGCAAGCTCGGTGACTTTAGCAACAGGGCAGGTCAGCTTAGTTACCACGGGTACAGCTTCATGTTCAGGAAAGATGATTACAGGTTCAGGCTCAGTGAACCGAACTGTTACACTCTCGTCTTGTAATGGAGATGGCACTGTCGCTATTTTAATTGCGGGTTCGACCGCATCAGATGCAGCTGGCAATCAGGCGGGGGCTTCCGGTACAAGCTCCGCTTTTACTGTAGACAATACAGCTCCAGTGACCGGTTCGAACTTTATTAGTATCAACGGAGGTGTGCTAACTGCGGCATCAACCACAGTTATACTAACTCTCGGATCCACAGCAGCAACTCAAATGTATATTACCAATGCTATTGGATGCGGATCAGGCGGAAGCTGGGAGACAATAGCTTCGACAAAGGCATGGACTTTAGGACAATCTAACGGAACTGCCACGGTTTATGCCAAATTTGCTGATGATGCAAATAATGCGTCAAACTGTTTAAGTACTTCAATCAAA
>JAHFAB010000031.1 GCA_023250795.1 Bacteriovoracaceae bacterium | reverse complement strand
AACTTGAAGTCGAAGTGAGAGAGTTTCAGGCGCTTGAATCAGAGTTCCAAGATGCGATGACTCTTTTTGACCTCGGCATGGATGAGCAAGATGCAGTTTCACTCAAAGAGGTCTGCGACAGCCTAGAGCCTTTGACCAAGAGATTTGAGCAGGCAGAATTCCGAAAAATGCTCTCCGAAGAAGCTGACTCTAAGAACGCGATCGTCACTATCAATGCAGGGGCCGGGGGAACAGAATCCCAAGATTGGGCGCAAATGCTCCTTCGGATGTACCAGAGGTGGGCGGGAGACAAAGGGTTTAAAGTCAGTTTACTCGATGCTTTGCCCGGGGAAGAAGCGGGAATCAAAAACGCGACGATCACAGTTTCTGGATCTTATGCCTACGGTCTTCTCAAGTCAGAAGCGGGAGTGCATCGATTGGTGAGAATCTCTCCGTTTGACTCGAATGCAAGACGGCACACCTCTTTTGCCAGCGTGTTTGTCACCCCTGAGATTGATGATGATTTCGAAGTCGCCATTAATCCCAGCGATTTGAGGACGGATGTGTTTCGCTCTGGGGGAAAAGGAGGGCAGGGGGTCAATACGACGGACTCTGCAGTTCGAATAACCCACATTCCCACGGGGACCGTGGTGGTTTGTCAACAAGAGCGTTCACAAATAAAAAATAGAGCGTTAGCCATGAAAGTTTTGCGTTCCCGTCTCTATGAGCGATACTTAGAGGAGGAGCGAAAGAAGCAGGCGGCGATTGAGGATTCGAAAAAAGACATTACTTGGGGGAGTCAAATTCGTTCTTATGTCCTGCACCCTTATAAGTTGGTCAAAGATCACCGCACGGCGTGTACCAGTTCTGCCGCCGAAAAAACTTTGGATGGAGCTTTGGATGAGTTTATGAAAGCATATCTCACGTGTCGGATCACTGGGAATTGGGCCCGGGGTGGGCAGGATGCAGAGGACGATCTTCCCTAATCTCTCTTGACCGCCTGCGAGGAATTTATTATACATCGCATCAGGTCGTGTATCTTAATGGGGGAGGGTTGACTGATGTCGATGGTCACGTCTGCACAGAAAAGGCGGCTTTTTAGGGACTTGGGTCGAGTGGATCCAGAGTTTGCAAAGAAAATTACTCCGTTTCTTGAGGGACTTTATCAGCATTATTTTCGTTGTGATGTCTCGGGTTGGGAGAATGTGCCTGACTCGAAAGTTCTTTTTGTGGGAAATCACAACGGTCTACTGACTTTTGAAGTTCTCATGCTTTTTCACGCCTGGTGGAAGCGTTTTGGGCCTTCGCGTAGAGCGCTTGGACTTGCGCATGGGATCGCTCTCGGAAATCCATTTTTTCGTTGGATCATCCCCAGAATTGGGGCCATTCCTGCTGATCCCGAACTGGCTTATGAAGCTTTGGGGAGGGATTACTCAGTACTCGTGTACCCGGGTGGGGAGAAGGAATCTTTTCGGCCTTTCAAAGATAGGAAAAAAATAGATTTTTATCAGAGAAAAGGCTTTATTCGACTGGCTTTGAAATCGAAAGTTCCTATCGTTCCAATTGTCAGCGTTGGAGCGCATGAAAGTTATGTGATTTTACATCGGGGTGAAGAAATTGCAGAAAAACTAGGGCTCAAAGAAAAATTTCGTCTCCATGGACTTCCCATTACATTTAGGTCACTTTTTTTCCTTTGGTGTGTGACGACGGGAGTGTTTACATTTTTCCCTCTCTTGATCGCTCCAGCTGCATTCATGGCTATTTTTGTTCCTATGCCCGCTAAAATGACTTTTAGAATTCTGCCTCCGATTGATGTTGCTGCGATGATGGATTCGGCTCTGACAGAAGAAGAGAATCTCCAGCGCATTTACGACGAGATTCAGGGTCAGATGCAAAAAGTACATGACGAAGAGTACAGTCTCAGAAAATGGCCTGTGCTGGGGTAGTCTCCATTTTATTTGACAAAGACCGTCATTGGTATTACTATTGGTATTACTATGGCTGTAGCAAAACTTGCTATTTCGATCCATCATGAATTGCTTGTTAGATTGGATCGGCTTGTAAAAAAACGGGTTTTTCCCAGTAGAAGCTCTGCCATTCAAAAAGCGGTAGAGGAAAAACTGGCTCGAATTGACCGTTCTCGTTTGGCTAGGGCTTGCGCTTTGCTCAATCAAAAAGAAGAAACCGAAATGGCCGAAGAAGGAAATGAGGATCTCAAAGAGTGGCCAAAATATTAAGGGGCGATATTTTCTGGGCCTGTTTAGACCCCAGTTTAGGAAATGAGCAAAAAGGCACACGACCCGTTCTGATTTTGAGTCATGATGTTTTTAATGAACGTTCAGGTACTGTCATCGCAGTGGCTTTGACCAGTCAGCCTCAAAGAGCTCCTTTTCCACTCACTCTTGAAATTGAGAGTGTAAAGCTTCCAAAAAAATCTTGGATTAAAATCAGTCAGATTAGGACACTCTCCACTCAAAGGTTGACAAAAAAAATATCAACCCTCTCTCCAGAGGAGTTAGCTCAAGTGATTGAGGGGTTAAACGAAATTATTGGAGATTAGGTTTTGGGATTAGGTTTGGTTGACATTTCTCTGAACCTGGAATACTAGTCAACTTACTAGAGATATTGCCCTTATTCTGTGGGGGTGTAGTTGAGTTGGTTACAACGTCGCCCTGTCACGGCGAAGGTCGCGGGTTCGAGTCCCGCCACTCCCGCATTTTGTCAAAGGGTTTGGTTCTATAAATCCAGGCAAGTTTCATATTTGACAAAATGTGTGCTATGCCGTACACTCAAAGAATGGGGCAGTACGAGGTCTTAACCACTTCAGAATTTGATGAATGGGCAAAAGACCAATAGCCTAAAACAAAAGCAATCATCAAAGCCAGGCTCGACATGATTTCGTTAGGGCACTTCGGGGATCATAAACGCTTTGAAGGATTAATTGAATTACGGTGGCATAATGGAACCCGTGTTTACGCTTTCCATTGGGGACATGCCGTTATTGTCGCATTATATGGAGGAAATAAGCATGCCCAAAATCGAGACATCAAAAAAGCAAAAAAAATCCGTGACGAAGTCCTTGAAGGCATACGAACCCTTCAAAAGTAAGGAGCTCAATGATGCTAAGCTCGTTATCGAAACCCTCTTGGGATGCATCAAGACAGGAGATCTTGAGTCCTTTCGTGAAGTGCTTGTTGCCCACTTGATGACAGTAAACAAGATGCATCTAGCAGCACGTGCTGGAATTGGAAGACGAACTCTTTATGATCTGATTGAGCCCAAAAAGAAGTTTAACCCAGAACTTTCGACTGTGTCCGCGGTCATTAAGGCACTCGCCGCCTGACTGCAGCGAGTACTACCTTAGTAACGCACCGCTACTTCTTCTGAAGAAGTAGCGCTGGCCTGTGCAAGATACACTGCTCGCTCAGTTCCGCTGCGCGCCGAATTATAGAAGAAGTGTATTGAGAATGGGAAAACGGATTTACGCTGCGGTCTTTGCGTTCTCTGCCGCCTTATAAACTCGTTTCACGGGGCGGACGACAAGGCCTGAACGAATGCAGCGCGTACAGATTCGGACGGTTTGAGTGGTCCCATCAAGGACGGCCTTCATCCGCTGTAAGTTGGGTAACCACCTAGTACGGGTCTTGATATTCGAATGGGACACTAAGTTGCCGGTTTTCGGTTTTTTTGCACAATAATCACATTGACGCGCCATAGGATTTCTCTCTCTCTGTTCAGGGGGCTTACCCTATTAAAATTTCATAGGATTTGCAAGTGGGAAAAATCTCAGAACTTATGTTAAATTAACTCCCTATGCGACTCTCACACCAAATCGTTTTATCGTCCCTTAATCCCCATAAATGGCAGGAGTTTCAGGCCCTTTTCAAGCCTTATCCAGAAGTTACGATCATTTCGCCAGAAGGACTGATTCGAAACCCTGAAAAACTCGCCTTTGTAGAAACCCACCCCACTTACTTGGATAACGCCATTGCGAAAGCCAGGCTCACCAATCAGGGGTGCCATTATCCAGCTTTGGCAGACGATAGTGGTTTTGAAGTAGAGGCTTTGGATTGGAAACCAGGAGTTCGCTCTTTTCGTTATGCAAAATCCCCAGCTGGAAAGCCCTCTTTTTCAAGAGCTGAGCAAGATCAGGCCAATACCGATCTGATCTTAAGCGAATTGAAAAAGGTTCCTCACCCTTCTCACCGGGCGCGGTTTACTTGCACTTTGGCTTTGACTATGGAGGGGATGCTCATTCATTCGACAGGTGTTTTGCAGGGAGCTTGGGTGGATACTCCGTGTGGAGCAAACGGCTTTGGATATGATCCGATTTTTGTTCCCGATGGGGCCGAGAAAACTTTGGCAGAGATGCGAGATGAGGAAAAAAATGCGATTTCTCATCGAGCTAGGGCTGTGCAAGATCTCATGAAACAGATCAAGGCCAGGGGAATTATTTTTGCCAAACCTTGAAATAGATCCACTTTAAATATTCAATTACTGTCACTCTGATCCCATGGAAGCTTGAGCGCCATTCGCCCGGTTCAAAAGGCTCTTGATAAACGGAGAGGGTTTCTATTTTTAAGCTGGGGATTTGGTTTTTCAGTAAAGAATCAAAAATAAATTTCGCCCGTTTCATATGATAGCGTGAGGTCATGAGCAAAATCTTCTCCCACCCTCTTTTCTTCGCCTCCTTCATGAGCCAAAGAGCATTTTCTTCTGTATTTGAGCTTTCGTTTTCTATGACGACATGCCGGGGCTTGAGAACCTCTAAAACACCACGACGAACTTGGTGAGTTAAGACTGGAAACGTGCTGTGATAGCCCATTCCAGACAGATAAAGAATGGGGATTTTTCTAGGAACTGGAGTTCTACCCATCCCAGGAAGGGGTGATTGCGAAAGTTCCCAATAGCGGTACCAAATGTCTCCGGCCGCCGCTATTCTCCCCCGTCCTCCGGCTAAGCAAACAATGGCGTCGACTTCTGGAAGATGGACTCCGTCCACTGTGTCTTGATATTCGTAAACATCTCCAGCCGAGAGAAAGGAAAAAATGAGAGCTCCGAAGATCGTTCCTAAAAGGATGAGCAGAGGAGTTTTCAAAGAAGTTTTTAAAAGAATTTTAATGTAGCGTTTCATCTAATAAAGCTTTTCTTCTTTGTAAAAGATCACTCCCTCCCTATAACACGAATAGAGAATGACAGAGACTCCAAAAATCCTCATGGCAAAAGCACTCAGCGTCGCTCCCATACTTCCGTAAGGAGGAACTAGAAAATAATTCCCTATGACATTAATGAGCAGTTGCCCAAGATTAGCCAGTGCTAAAACGTGAGCTTTGTTCAGATTATAAAGAATGAGTGAGATGGGGATGAAAAAGATTTCGATCCCAAACTGAAAGCTGAAAACTTGAAAAATATCAATCGAGTGTATGTATTTCTGTCCCAATACAAAAGGGATCAGAGTGGGTGCTAGCGCGGCTATGCCGAGAATAGGGATCATAATCAAAGGGAGCGCAAGCAACCATTTGCGAAAGAAATAATGCAACTCTTTTTTAGAAGTGTAGGTAGAAATTTTGGGTAGAAGCACGGTCACTAGTGAAATTGAAAAAACAGGCAGCACACTGGCTAGTCTTTGTCCTCCCAGATAACGAGCCACTTCGCTTTCGGAAGTCAAAGACCGAATCATGAGGACGTCTACTTGTCCCGTAAACGCATTGGTGAGGCTAGAGAGCAGGAGCCATTTGGAGAAGTGAAAAACTTCGTGAAAATCTTTTCCGAGTACGGACTTAGCTTTGAGGTAATGATGGTCTGAAAACAGCAGTCCTAAGATCAGAGAAAAAACCGGAATAATGAGAAATGCGAAGAAAACATAAATAAAATTAAACTTTCCAAGCGGTATCAGCAAAAAGAGCATCCCTGTTTTTAGTGCAGGTGGAATGAGTTTAATCAAAGAGAGGGATTTGAATTCGTTTAAAATCTGCAGATGAGCTTGGTAAAACGAGGCTATGATCCCGATCCCAGCGGCCATGAGTACGATTCGGATCCAAAAGACCTGGTCGTCCGTGTGAAATGTTCTTTGAGAAATCCAAGACGCTAGGAAAAATCCTACAATACAGGTCGCTGCAGCTAAAAAAAGTTTTACTTTAAAGACGGAGTTTGAAATTCGCGCTGTTTTGAGGGGATCTTCTTTGAGATAACCGGCTCCTATGCGTACGAAGGCGTTGGTAATTCCAAATTCACCAAACTGATCGGCAATCATCATGATGCTAATGAGAGGGTAGAGGGTGGCAATTTGGATGGGGTCTAAAAAACGTAACGTGATGACAGAGCTTAAGAATCCCAGCACGGCGACCATCATGTTTGAAGAAACTAAAATCGAGAGAGATTTGATCGTGCGAGATTGAATGAGGGGGATGAATTGGTTATAATAGTTGCTGAAGTAAGCAAGCGCTCGTTTTGGCATCGTGATTGAATTTAAGAATACGCCTGGTTGATGGAGTTGAATAGTGATAAAATTTCCCCCATCATGCTAAAGCTTGGAGTCAACGCGCGTATTCTTTCAGACCCTGCACTCAGGGGTTGGAGTCGGTACACCGTCAATCTTTTGAGAGAGCTTTCAGAACTCGGAGTGGATCTTTTTCTTTATTCGGATGCTCCGTTGAGTGAGAATCATTTGGCTGCACTTCCCAAAGGCTCTTTTCATGAGCGAGTTTCTCGCGTAAAACCCTACTTTCTCTGGGAGCAGGTTTGGCTTCCCAAACAATGTTTAAAAGACAAGATCGATCTCTTGCACTGTCCTTTCAATTTTGGTCTTCCAAGAGTGAGTTCATGTCCAAGAGTTTTGACACTCCATGACGCAATTCATGAAGTGCAAGTTCGAGAAAAAGGTGGGGAGTGGGGGTGGAAATACTGGGTGGGGCAGACTTATTTCTGGATCGCAAAGACCTCAGCGGAAAGAATTCTGACTGTGAGTGAGCACGCGAAACAGGATCTCATCAAATACTTAGGGATTACCGAAGAAAAAATCAAAGTGGTTTACGAAGCAGCAGATCCCCTCTTTCATAAAACAGTGAGTTCTGAGCAGAGAGAAGGAGTTCGAAAGGAATTTGGTCTGAAAAATCCTTATTTTTTTTACATCGGTGGGTGGGAAAAGAGGAAGAATCTGTCTTTTTTAATTCAAGCCTTTGCGCATGCGCTGTTGGAAGAAGTGGATCTTGTTTTGGCGGGGGGTGGGGATGCGGCTTCGCAAGAACAGTTGAAAAAAATAGCTGGAGATTTGGGGATTTCTTCCAGGGTTCGTTTTCTAGGGCGAATCGAAGATGCAAAATTACCGGCGCTTTATGCAGGTGCTTTGTCCTTTGTCTATCCGAGTTCCTATGAGGGGTTTGGTCTACAGATATGCGAGGCTCTCGCTGTGGGATGTCCAGTCCTTGCCGCTCGTGCGACGAGTTTGCCCGAAGTTTTGGGAGCAGGAGGGGAGTTTTTCGAATTAAGTGATGAAAAGACTTTAGTAGAACTTTTGAGAAAAATGGTTTCTAATCAAGATTATTTAAATGAAATGCGTATCAGGGCGAAAACTCGAAGTCTGGACTTTTCTTGGAAAAAAACGGCTCTTGAGACGCTGAAAGTTTATGAGGAAATTTTGAAATGAGTTCTGTCCATTTGGCCTATCAGAATTATTGGGAAAGAAAAAGACTACTCACCTCCGAGGTTCCGTCGTTTCCAGTGAAGCGTTGGTGGGGGCCGAATGGGTTTGGTAAAGACGGGCTTTGTGAAATCGAGAAAATCTACTTCGATGGTATAAAAAACTCTAAAAGCTTACTCGATGTCGGAGCAGGAGACTTGCGAGTCAAGAAGAAGTTTCAAGCTGCGGGATATGAGGGCGAGTATCACACGATGGATTGGGGAGGGGAGTACCCTCATACGTACAGAGATTTGGCTGAGATTAAGCAAATATACAACGCGATTTTATGTTTCGACGTGATCGAGCACATGACTTTGGGTGACGGGCTGGGTTTTTTAGAGCAGATGCTGGGGTTCTTGGCGCCGGGGGGGATTCTAGTTTTACAAACTCCCAATAGCCGTTGTGTGAGATTTCCTCTGGCTTGGGACATGACCCATGTTCATTGCTATAATTTGCCAGATCTTTGGGCTTATTTTAAATCTCAAAAAGATCGTGTCGCTCAAGTAGACGGGTATCGTGTGGTTTTTAGTTCAGAGTCTATTTCTCCTTTGGGTTGGTTGAGAAACATGATTTCTCGATTTTTTATCACTCGGGTGGTCGGGTGTGACTATGCGGATAATATTGCTCTGATGATCCGAAAGGGTGGCCTGTGAAATTCTTTGATCGCAATCTCCTAGCTCAGTATAGACTTGGAAACCAGTTTCGGTGCTATGGCAAAATTCAACTCACTTTGTGTAAAGAATCAGTCGTTGGCGACTCTGATCTTAAGAGTTATTTGGGCCTCACACTCTTAGGACATTCGACTCCGTTAAAAAATACCACAGTGGTGAGTGTCGAAAAACAGGGGAAATTACAGCTGAACGGAGCGTTGATTGGGCGGGGCTGCATCCTCAGTGTGGGGGAGAGTGGGAGCTTATCGATTGGGGAAAAGTCTTATCTCACGGATGGAAGCCGGATCTCTGCAAGGCATCGCATATCGATTGGAAAACGTTGTGCGATTTCCTGGGGTGTAACCATTATCGACGACGACGGGCATGGGTTTGGCCCTCCTCCTTACTGGGCTCCAGTGATCATAGAAGACGACGTTTGGATTGGGTGCAATGTCACGGTTCTAAAAGGGGTCACGCTCGGTGCAGGGTCCGTAGTGGCTGCGGGCAGTGTGGTGACTCAGTCTTGTCCCCCCCACTCACTGATAGGAGGGGTGCCTGCTCGGGTTTTGCGTAAGGACGTGAAGTGGTTGGATCAGAGTCGCTAAGGGGTTGACGAAACTCTTGACGTAAACTTTACGTAATGAGATACTAGAAAAAAATGTATAAACCGGAATTTCGAATTTCACCTGGAATTCTTAAACTCATTATAGAAGCTACAGAGTTAAAAACTTGGATTGAGCAAGCCTCTGTTGATGTTGTCTGGTTACATCGATTACAATTAGAGAGTATTGCTCGGATTGCTCATTCTTCTACTTCAATCGAAGGAAATTCTTTGACTTTTTCTCAAGTCAAAGCCCTTGCTCAGGGAAGTGAAATCAGTGCAATAGAAAAAGATAAAATTGAAATCGGAAATTATTTTCGAGCCTTGCAGTGGGTTTGGAAGCTGAAAAAGAGCTTTCCCATAAAAGAGCCTCAAATTTTTAGACTTCATCATATATTGACCCAAGATCTTTTATCTTTGGATCAAGTGGGCAAATACAAGAAAAAACAAAATAGAATTGTAAATGAAAAAGGGTTTACCGTCTATACCCCCCCTCCACCCAATGAAACTCCAAAACGAGTTGCAGAACTGCTTTTATGGCTTAAGAGTTCAGAAGCAAAAGAACTTCATGCTATTGTGGTGAGTGCTATAGTTCATCATCAATTGGTTTCAATTCACCCTTTTTCAGATGGAAATGGACGGATCTCAAGACTACTTGGGCTTTGGATTTTATATGAAAGAGGTTTTGATACGAAGCATCTTTTTACGTTGGACGAATTTTTTAATGAAAACCGGCAAACCTATTATCTGAAAATACAGCAAGCAAGAGATTTAGACGATGATCTTACTTATTGGATTGAATATGTTGCAGAAGGAGTAGTGAGTACTCTTAAAAAAGTAAAAGAAAGAGTGCATAGTTTAAAAATTTCTCAGAAAAATATAAAAATATCTCTTACTCAAAGACAAGAGGATTTTTTGATTTTTCTAAGAGATCATGGACGAGTCAAATCAACTGATTTTGAAAAAGAGTTTAAAATGACGCGCTCTCGGGTTAATCAAATTATTAGACCATTAGTAGAGCAAGGGCTAGTTTTCCAAGAAGGTTACACGCGGGCGACGACCTATATCCTTGCTTCATAGAGAGGAAAATCTCGGTGTTTTTCAGTTCCTCGTGCAGTTCCAAAGAGACTTCGCAATTGTCCGCAAGCGGCTAAAATATCGTGACCTCTTGAAATGCGCACAGTAGCGGTTAAGTCTCGATCTAAGAGATATTTTTGAAAAGCGCGAACTACTTCGTCCGTAGGGCGTCGGTAGTCTGAGCCCGAGTGTTCGTTAAAGGGGATGAGATTGATTTTGGAGGGGATTGCATGCACCAATTTTACTAGACGAGCGGCATCTTGGATTTGGTCATTAAAGTCTTTGAGCAAAACATATTCGAAAGTAATCCTTCGATGACTGCTCAGAGGGTAGTCCCTGCATGTTTGTAAGAGTTTCTCGATATTCCATTTTTTATTCACTGGCATGATTTGTGAGCGTTGCTCATCGGTGGTAGCGTTGAGAGAAACCGCGAGAGAAACGTCTACTCGCTTACCGAGTTCTTCAATGGCTGGAACGAGTCCACTGGTGCTGACGGTCACTTTTCGTTTAGAAAATCCAAACCCATCTTGGTCTAAAAAAATCTGACATGCTTTGATCACATTTTCCAAATTATGAAGGGGTTCCCCCATCCCCATGAAAACAATGTTTGTAATCGGAGCGAGTCTACGAAGTTCAAAAATCTGAGTTACGATTTCATGGACTTTTAGGTGGCGATCCAAACCCTGTACGCCCGTCAGGCAGAACTTACAGGCCATCGCACAACCGACTTGGCTTGAGATGCAGGCGGTAAGTCTGGAAGGTTCGAGCTCGTCTCCTTGAGATGCCTTTGGCTGTAGCGCTGCTGGGATGATCACTGATTCGATCGTCTTATGATCTTCTAAATTCCATAAAAATTTTCGAGTGCCATCGATCGCCTCGCGATTTTGATTTTCATTCAAGCGAAAGATTTCGACATTAGACTGCAGCCATTTTCGAAGTTCTTTAGAGAGATCTGACATTTCCTCCCAATCCGTCACAAAACGCTGATAGACCCAGTGGAAGATTTGCCTGGCACGGTAGCGCGCCTGTTTCTCGTCTCGACTTTGCGG